>JANOOV010000570.1:0-2400 GCA_031421535.1 Gammaproteobacteria bacterium | reverse complement strand
GTTCATGGTCACGGTGCTGGGCACCAGCGTTTGGGTAATCGGCCTGATCGAAGGCGGCGCCGAAGCGACGGCACTGATCGTCAAGATTTTCTCCGGTGTGTTGAGCGATCGCTGGGGGAAACGCAAACCACTGGCGCTGTTGGGCTATGGTTTGGGCGCGGTTTCCAAGCCACTGTTCGCACTGGCGACATCGACTGGTTTGGTACTGACGGCACGCCTGCTGGATCGCGTCGGCAAAGGCATTCGCGGTGCGCCGCGCGATGCGCTGGTCGCCGACCTTGCGCCGCCGGAACTGCGAGGTGCCGCGTTTGGACTTCGTCAGGCGCTGGATACCGTGGGTGCATTCCTCGGCCCGCTGTTGGCCATCGGTTTGATGTTGCTGTGGGCCAATGATTTCCGTGCGGTGTTCTGGGTGGCGGTCATCCCCGCCTTCCTGGCCGTGGCTCTGCTGTTGTTTGGCGTGCGGGAACCGGCACGCCAACCCGGCGCGGCACGCACCAACCCAATCAGCAAACAAAATCTCAAACGCCTGAGCGCCGCGTACTGGTGGGTGGTGGTGATCGGCGCCGTGTTCACGCTGGCGCGTTTCAGCGAGGCTTTTTTGGTATTGCGTGCGCTGGAAGGCGGCTTGCCCATCGCCTACACGCCGCTGGTGCTGATCGCAATGAATGTGATTTATGCCGCTTTCGCCTACCCGTTCGGCACGTTGTCGGACTCCATTAGCCACCCCAAACTCCTGGCATGGGGTCTGGTCATGTTGATTGCCGCCGATGCGCTGCTGGCGTGGAGCAACCACTGGGCCTGGGTGTGGGCGGGTATTTCGCTGTGGGGTTTGCACATGGCGATGACGCAGGGACTGCTGGCTGCGATGGTGGCCGACACCGCACCCGCCGACCTGCGCGGCACGGCGTTCGGATTTTTTAATCTGGTGAGCGGCGTTGCCATGCTGTTCGCAAGCGGCCTTGCCGGCGTGTTGTGGGACCAGCTCGGCGCTGCGTTTTCATTTGCGGCCGGTGCGGTTTTTAGTTTGATCGCACTGATGATGATCTTGTTGAGAAAGGCGCGCTAAGCGCGCTATTTCGCATCGCCCATCGCAGGCATATCCGCGTTGCGGAATTTGTACACCCAGAACTGGCGTTCGCTGTTCAGCTCGTGCATGCGCAGGCGCGTCATGCGCAATTGGCACACGACGCGTTCGGTGCCGGGCGTGCTGGCGCCGACATAGGCTTGCTCGTAATAATTGCAACTGGCGTCGCGGTAGTCGCGCCAGGTTTTCTGCGCTGTTTCCAGCACTTCATCGGCGGGTTGCACGTTGGCACCGGCAACGCCGGGTAATTTCACGCGCGCGACTTCCAGCGCTTTCAACAAGGCCTGCCGCATGGTTTCGAGATCGCGTTCGACGAGCGTCACGGCCTCAGCCAAACATTTATTCACCGCTTCTGCCGTGTCGAATTTACTGCCGCAAGATAATTCTTCCGGCTCGCTTGCCGACGCGGTGCTCGCCAATGTCGTCACCGCAGCGATTAAAAACGCCCTGATCGTATTTCGCATGTGCCTGTCCTCGTCCTGGCCGAGCGCTCATCTTAACGCGCCGCGAGTCGCCGCGTGCAATACGTTATAATTCTCCGCCTATGGCGACCACCACAAACACACCTTACGCACACCTCGGCGGCGCCGACGGCGTGCGCACGCTGGTTGAGCGTTTTTATCAGCTCATGGACACGCTGCCGGAAGCTGCGCACATTCGCGCCTTGCATCCCGCTGACCTGCGCGGTTCGACCGACAAGCTTTACAAATTTCTGTCCGGTTGGCTGGGCGGCCCGGCGCTGTATGTAGAGGAGTTCGGTCACCCGATGTTACGCGCACGACATTTGCCATTCCCGATTGAAACCGCCGACCGCGACGCGTGGTTGCTGTGCATGAAGTGCGCACTGGATGAAGCCAAGCTCGACCCGCTCGTTCGCATGCAACTCGATCAGGCATTTTACAAAACCGCCGATCACATGCGTAATCGCGACACGCTGATATGAGATAACGCAACGCGTGAACCCGCTCAAACGCCTCGCTTCGCAGACCGCTGTTTACGGCATCAGCTCCATTGTCGGGCGCTTTTTAAATTACCTGTTGGTGCCGCTGTTCACCTACACCTTCACCCCCGCTGAATACGGCGTGGTGTCGGAGTTTTATGCCTATGCAGGATTCTTCTCGGTCGTGCTGGTGTTCGGTTTCGAGACCGGCTACTTCCGCTTTCGCGACCAGAACGGCAACACGCCCGACGTCGCTTACTCCACCGCGTTGCGTTTTTTACTCGTCGCGAACTTGAGTTTCTTTGTACTGCTGCTGCTGGGCAGCGGTGTGCTGGCCAATGCAATGCAGTATGGCGAGCACCCTGAATACCTG
>JANOOV010000569.1:0-3201 GCA_031421535.1 Gammaproteobacteria bacterium | reverse complement strand
AACAAATCCACACCGTCGATGAACACACGCCCGACGCTGGCACTGTCGAGCCCCGCCAGCAAGCCAAGCAAGGTAGACTTGCCGGAGCCGGAGGGCCCAATAATCGCAACCGACTCACCGGCATGAATTGAAAAATCGATTTCGTGCAACAATATCAAGGGTAGATTGGCGCCGTCGCGTACCGACGCCACCTGTTTGCTGAGCTTCTGCACCCGAACCATCGGAGTTGCCATTGTGTCATCCATCGCATTACGCCTGTTGTTGATTTTTAGCTGCGCACTGTCGCCGCTGTCGGCACACGCTACGCAACGCGTGGTGCTGGTCGTCGGCGATAGTTTAAGCGCCGCCTACGGGTTCGACCAAGATGAGGGGTGGGTGGCGTTATTGCAACGGCGCCTGGAGAAAGAATATCCCGGCTACCGCGTCGTGAACGCCAGCATCAGCGGCGACACCACGCGCGGCGGATTGGGCCGCATCGACGCCGCATTGCGCGCACACGCACCCGCAGTGATCGTGATCGAGCTCGGCGGCAACGACGGCTTGCGCGGCCTGCCGGTCAAAGAAATGCGCAACAATCTCAGCGCCATAATCAGCAAGAGTCTGGCTATCAATGCGCAGGTGCTGTTAGTTGGAATGCGTATCCCGCCGAATTATGGCCCGCTCTACAGCAAGGGCTTTGAAGCAGTATTCGCAGACCTTGCAAAACAATTCGTGATTGCGCGGGTACCGTTTTTACTCGACGGCGTCGCGCTCAAACCCGACCTGATTCAGGACGACGGCATTCATCCGCGCGCGGTCGCACAGCCGCGTTTGCTGGAAAATGTCTGGCCATATTTAGCGCCGCTGCTGCGATAATATATTCCTCATGCAAACCCTGACGCTGACCCAACCCGACGACTGGCACTTGCATCTGCGCGACGGCGCTGCACTGGCAGCCGTGTTACCCGATACCGCACGCCAATTCGCACGCGCCATCGTGATGCCGAATTTGAAACCCCCGGTCACCACCACCGAACTGGCGCGCGCCTATCGCCAACGCATCCTTGCCGCGTTGCCGGAAAAGTCACACTTCGACCCGTTGATGACGCTCTACCTGACCGACAATACCGACCCGCAGGAAATCGAACGCGCTAAAGCGAGCGGATTTGTGCACGGCGTGAAGTTGTATCCGTCCGGCGCAACCACACACTCCGATGCGGGCGTCACACAACTGAGCCGGTGCCATACCGTGTTTGAAACCATGCAGCGCTTGCGCATGCCCTTGCTGGTGCACGGCGAAGTCACCGACCCGCAGGTGGATGTGTTCGACCGTGAACGCGCGTTCATCGACACGCAGCTTGCGCCGCTGATCGCACGCTTCCCGGATTTACGCGTGGTGCTGGAACACATCACCACCTCCGACGCGGTAGAGTTTGTCCTCGACAGCGGCCCGAACATCGCGGCAACCATTACCGCGCATCACCTGCTGTACAACCGCAACGCCATGTTCGCGGGCGGCATGCGACCGCACTATTACTGCCTGCCGGTATTGAAACGCGAAACGCATCGCGCGGCCTTGATCGATGCCGCCACCGGCGGCAACCCAAAATTTTTCCTCGGCACCGACAGTGCGCCGCACGCTAAATCCGCGAAGGAATCCGCCTGCGGTTGCGCTGGAATATACACCGCGTACGCCGCATTGGAGTTATACGCCGAAGCCTTCGAGCAGGTGCGCAAGCTCGACAAGCTGGAAGCTTTTGCCAGTTTCCACGGTGCGGACTTTTACGGCTTGCCGCGTAACACCGCGAAAATCACGCTGGAAAAAACCACATGGATCGTCCCCCGTGAATTGCCGTTCGGCGATGGCGTGCTGGTGCCGCTGCGCGCGGGGGAGAACGTGGGTTGGGAATTCAAGCGATAAACCTCAGCCTATCCTGGCCATATTTAGCACGCGCCTACGACTGATCTTGCCCCAACCTTACGGACGCATAGTTTAAGCGACTTTTTTAGCCTCAAACGCTTCTGGGCTCATATAGCCGAGGGTCGAATGTAGGCGCTGGCGATTGTAATAGACTTCGATGTAGTCAAACAGATGCGCTTTGGCGAGCGCCCGCGTGACAAATCGTTCGCCGTGGACCGCTTCAACTTTCAGGCTGTGGTCCCAGCTTTCCATTGCGGCGTTGTGCCCCGAGGGCAGGCTGCGCGCTCATAACAATCGCCTTTCTTGCTCATGCTACAGATCAAGTGATGCGACCGGATGAGCCGCTGATAGTCGTGTGAACAATACTGGCTGCCGCGATCCGAATGCAAGATCACATAGCCGGAATGCTGGCTTTCCATCCCGCATCGATCGTGTCCATTCGACTCTTAATTTCTTCTGCCATCGGCGACAGCTTTTTTCGCGCACGCTTTGTCATCGCGCCCCCTCACTAACGACCTCTCCCAGTACGGCTGACAAGTATCGAGCGGAATCATGCCGCTTGCGTGTAACACCGCACGTCGAATTCAACTCCGGCTTGCGCGGCAGCTTCTGCCTGCCGCAGCACAGTTTCAGTTACGGTCTGCGCGTGATAAGTCTCGCCGCAGTTTTGGCAAATTTCAGCAGGTGTATCGCGAATGACGATGGTGGTGTGTCCACGCTCCAAGGTGATTGTGGCCACGCCGGGTTTCGTCTCGCCATATTTGCAGATGGTGCATTTCATGATTTCTTCCTCAAAGTAAAGGTTGGGTCCCACTGCGCCGGATCGGGTTCGTACACGGTGATAATAAATTGTTCGCCTTCAGTTGCGTTGTCCGCCGCCACGACGTGTAACGGCCGCGTGCTGCGTAACCCAACAATAACCGGCTCGGGTAAGGTGCGTCGTCGGGGTAGTCTTCAATGATCTTTCCATTAACGAGCGCGGCATTCACATCTTCAACTGAAATCCGTCGCTCGAACATGCGCCGGATCGCGTGCTGACGGAATACTAGTTTCATGCAGCCATCTCGTTACGCAGCGCTATCCCATCCGCTCCTGTCTTCAACATGTCCAAGAAATCCGCCCAGTGCTGCATCATTTTGCGACGTTCGGGTAGGTGCTCCGCGTGGTTATACGCGGCTTTGACGGCGTTGCGTTCTTTGTGGGCAAGCTGCCTTTCGATGACATCGGACTTCCATCCTTGTTCGTGTAGCAACGTGGACGCCATCGCGCGGAAGCCGTGGCCGGTGAGCTCGCTTTTTTCA
>JANOOV010000568.1:0-5819 GCA_031421535.1 Gammaproteobacteria bacterium | reverse complement strand
CCGCTTGGCCGTCGCCGCGCTGTTTACCGCGCTGGGTTGTTTTCTGATCTTCATGGAGGCGGCGTCGCTGCCGTTTGTTCAGCAATTCGACAGCCGCCCCAACCGCATCTTTGTCGATTACCTGATCTACCCGGTGGAAGTACTGGGCATGGTCTGGAAAATTCACAAACTTGAAATTTTTGCGACGCTGCTGCTGCTCATCGTCACCGGCCGTTGGATCTGGCGCACCACGCGCCGCATGCTTGAGCAGCAGCAGGCGTGGACCTGGTCGCGGCGTCTGCTGGTGCTGCCGATGGTGGTCATTTTATGCGTCGTCGGCGGGCGTTCCAGCTTCGGCGTGCGCCCGGCCAATATCAGCACGGCGGCGTTCTCGTCCGATCCGCTGGTCAATGAACTCGCGCTCAACTCGGCCTATACGCTGGGTTACGCCGTGTATCGGCAACGCAACGAAGCCGACGTGGCACAGTTGTACGGCACGCTGCCGCTGGCTGAAGCGGTGCTGCGGGTGCAGCGCCACAGTCTGCTGCCGTCGAGCAGCTTTACCAACAGCGACTATCCGACCCTGCACACCGCACCCTCAACACATCCACAGGCGCGTCCGTTTAATCTGGTGATTTTTTTACAGGAGAGCCTGGGTGCGGAGTACGTCGGCGCGCTGGGTGGCCTGCCGCTCACGCCCAATCTGGATGCGCTGAGTAAAGAAGGTTTGTTTTTCACGCAGATGTATTCCACCGGCACGCGCACAGTGCGCGGTATCGAGGCGCTCATCACCGGTTTTCCGCCCACCCCCAACGCCAGCGTATTAAAACTTGATCGCGCGCAACGCAATTTTTTCACCGTGGCCGAGTTGTTGCGCCGCCGCGGTTACGCCACCGAATTCATTTATGGCGGCGCAAGTCATTTCGACAACATGGCGGGGTTCATGCTGGGCAACGGTTTTCAAAAAGTGATCGATGAAGGCGACTTTAGCCGCCCGGTATTTCACGGCACCTGGGGGGTTTCCGACGAAGATCTGGTGCAACGCGCGCATGCCACGTTCGTCGCGCACGGCGACCAGCCGTTTTTTGCGCTCATGCTCAGCACCACCAATCACGAGCCGTTCGAGTTTCCCGAGGGGCGCATCAAGCTGTATGAACAACCGGCGAATACGGTGCACAACGCGATGAAATACGCCGACTACGCCATCGGCGAATTTTTCCGCCTCGCCAAGCAGGAGCGCTACTTCAAGAACACGGTGTTTATCGTGGTCGCCGATCACAACACGCGGGTGTACGGAGCGGACTTCGTGCCGGTGAGTAAATTCCACATCCCGGCGCTCATTATCGGGCCGAATGTAAAGCCGCAACGCTACGACAAGGTGGCAAGCCAGATTGATCTGCTGCCGACCTTGCTCGACCTGATCGGCCTTTCCACGGAACATCCGATGATCGGGCGGAATATATTCACCACCCCGGCGAGCACTCCCGGCCATGCCATCATGCAATACAATAACACCCACGCCTTCATGGTCGGCAACCAGGTGATGATCCACGAACCTTATAAACCGCCTGCGCAATTCGTTTATCAAAACGGCCGTCTGTCGCCCGTGCCCTTAAACACAGAACTGGAACGCGACGCGCTCGCGCACGTGGTGCTTCCTGACACGCTTTATAACGAACGCCGCTACACGCTGGGCAAGTAACCGGCTTCAGCCAACGGCGGTTGGGAGTGACGCTTGAACGCCGGTGATCGCTGTTTCCCGCGCCAAGTATTCTTCCCCATGGCCTGCAAGGGCGAGGGCTGGGAGAACCTGAAGAAAAATATTCGCGCTGAGTTGAATGAAGCGCTCTGGATAAATTCCATGGCACCAAATCGCTGCCGTTCGAGGCCGGGGAGAATAAGAAAGTAGCGGTGAAGATTGTGGATGACCGGGGGATTGAGTCATTGAAGATTCTGCCGCTGGTCTGATGGAGCAAGGAAGCCGCAAAAATGGGTGATACACCACGGGAGTCCGGGAATCAGGTTGTTATTTTTCAAGACGAAGACGGCGCCTTGCAGATTGAGGCACAGATGTCCGGCGAGACCATCTGGCTTCCGATGGCCGACATCGCCAACCTGTTCGGAGTCAATGTGCCCGCCATTTCCAAGCATGTTCGCAACATCTACGCGGCAGGAGAATTGGCGCCTGCGGCAACTGTTTCCAAAATGGAAATAGTTCGGCTGGAGGGTAAGCGGCAGGTGGCGCGCGCCCTCGAATACTACAATCTGGACATGATCATTTCGGTATTTTCCGGAATTGAAATTTCGACGCAACGATACCGTGGAAAACCAAGACGCACGCCGCCGCGTCGAAAACGATTTCAGTGGGCGGTAAACGTCACGAATCCTGACATTCGTCCTTCAATCCGAAGGACGCACGCGATATGATTTAAATCACTTCGTGATTGAGGGAATGCCCATGTCAGCCAACAACACCCTGCGCCAGAAAATACACGAACTGGCCGATCAATTGCCCGCCAATGCAACGTGGGACGACGTCATCGAAGAAGCACGATTTCGCAAAGCGGTCGAATCCGGAATCACGGCTGCGGAACGGGGCTCGTTTGCGACACAAGAAGAAGTGGCCGCAGCCTTCGCCAAATGGGACGTAAAAACTTGAACCTGCGATGGACACGCCCAGCGCTCGCGGACCTGATCGAAGCGCAAAACTACATCGCCCATGAAAATCCTGCAGCGGCCCAAGCCATCGCGCATCGCGTATGGGACGCCGCACGCAATCTGCAACACAATCCCGAAATCGGCCGCACCGGTCACGTCACCGGCACCCGCGAATGGGTGGTCACTCAAACACCGTACCTCATTGTCTACCGCGTCGCCGGAGACACATTGGAAATTCTCCGCATGTGGCACGCCAGACAAAATTGGAAAACGACACTTTAGTCGTCGATGCAGCGAAATCCGAGGTAGCATCACGCCCCCCGGATTCCATTTCATTACATCCGGGCTACTCGCTGATTTCCCTAGTTATGAATGAGCATAGGCAGAGGGGCTTTGTTCGCCAATAATTTCATATTGTGCATCTACTGCAGACCAACGCCGCTGCATATACCGACTGCGCGCAATCTGTTTGATGCGGCGTGAATACTGATAAGCACGCAGCGGTAACGTTAGCATTGAAGTTGGAAACGTTCTGTTCAAAACATAATCGAGCATATGGCGATGCATTAAGTGCCGAGCGCGTATCACTGCATGCTTTCCGGCGAATGACAACTCACCTATTGCGCTGTCGAACGCCTTTTCAAAACGATCCGCCTCGACGCCCTCATCAGCAGTTAGTTCGATATAGATGATTCCCAGTGTACGCGCCAAAGAAATTTCGTGCGCGTAACGGATCATTCCGTTCAGCATATTGCGTGTCATACCGTAGGCGCGTGAATCGAACGGGATATCGCCACGCACTGCGTCGTCGAAGAGCCGATCACGCACCTCGAATAATTGCTGACGAACCAAATCGAGCCGATAGCGCGGAAACTCGAAAAAGAACAACCACCACAATCCAGCCAATAGTGCTGCATTCAAAACTATAGCAGGCAGCTCATTCATTGATATCCTCCGGGCGTGTTTCGCCGCGCGTGGTCAATTTACTAGACGAGCGTTTCGGATCAAGCTTACGTTCATACTTTTCTTGGTAAACACTTAGTCGTTCAATTGCGTCTTTTCTTAAGCGCGCCTCTCGGGCGCCGTAGTAAATCCCACCGAAACCGAATACTAATCCAAGAGCGCTAGCAATATGATCATTTGCTATCCAATTTTATAGCACTGTTAAACGTCAATTCTGCGAATGTATTCTTACCGGCAAGCTCCTTAATCGTCCGAAACGCGTAATAGGCGACCGAGCTGATTGAGCCGTATTTCAAAAGCGAGTTCCCAAGACCACCGGCCAAGGCAAATCCTTGCACTATCTTTATACGACGAGTCTGCTCCTCGTCCTTGCGCCGACTTGACACTCACACCCCCTTAATTTTCTGCGCGAGAAGTTGACTGTCGCTAATTGTAGCTGACCAATGCCTGCCCGCAATAATATGGAGCACTTCACCACCTCGTATGATTCCCAATTCGCATTCTCGAATTGAATTTCGATGTCCGTCACTCACTAGACAGGCTGATGAAAACGTCGTTTTTCGGTAGCTCATAGAATGAGCAGCCCTATGCCCCGTCCCCTCGTTTATGGTCCAATATGCGCTTCTTCGGCGGCGCCCGTTACGAGCGCCAAGAATTCCAAGGAGACGATGTTATGACGATGGACGACCGCGACGGCGTCATCTGGTTCGATGGCAAGCTGGTCCCGTGGCGTGATGCCAAGGTGCATGTGTTGACTCATACCCTGCATTACGGCATGGGCGTGTTCGAGGGCGTGCGCGCTTACAACACCACTCAGGGCACCGCGATCTTTCGCTTGCAGGCACACACCGATCGCCTGTTCCGCTCGGCACACATCCTGGGCATGCCGATGCCGTTCGACAAGGAAACCATCACCGCCGCGCAGCGCGCGGCGGTGCGCGAAAACAAACTCGACTCCGCCTACATCCGCCCGATGTGCTTTTACGGTTCGGAAGGCATGGGGCTGCGCGCCGACAATCTGAAGGTGCACGTTATTGTCGCGGCCTGGCTCTGGGGTTCTTACCTGGGCGAAGACGGACAAAAGAAAGGCATCAAGGTGCGCACCTCGTCGTACAACCGGCATCATGTCAACGTCGCGATGTGCAAAGCCAAAGCCAATGGCAATTACATGAATTCGATGCTGGCGCTGCGTGAAGCCATCGCCTGCGGCTGCGAAGAAGCGTTGTTGCTCGACACCGAAGGCTATGTGGCGGAAGGCAGCGGCGAAAATGTTTTCATCGTGCGTGACGGCATTATTTATACGCCGGAGATTACCTCGGCGCTCGACGGCATTACACGCGACACGATTTTCCGCATCGCTGCCGAAATGAACATTCCCATGCACGAAAAACGCATCACGCGCGACGAGGTGTATATCGCCGACGAAGCGTTTTTCACCGGCACGGCGGCGGAAGTCACACCGATCCGCGAACTCGATGGGCGATGTATCGGCAGCGGCGCCCGTGGGCCGATCACCGAGCGCCTGCAAACCCGTTACTTCGATATCGTGCATGGTCGGCACGTCATCGACGCAAAATGGATCACCCCCGTAAAATGAGCACGCACCCCACCATGTCAACACACGACTCCAAACCACCCATACAAGCCAACGCGCAAAATCGCTATCAAGTGCGGCCCACCGACCTGCCCTTGCATTGCCCGATGGACGGCATGACGTTATGGGATTCGCATCCGCGCGTGTATTTGCCGATTGAAACCACCGGCAAAGCCAAATGCCCGTATTGCGGCGCGGACTACGAGCTGGTCGGCACCGGCGAAAAACGTTAGCGTGCCGTTCGCGGCCCGACCCCCAATCATCGCTTCTGAAATGAACATCTCGAACATTTTTCGTGGACTGTGCATTGCGCTGGTTTTTAGCTTCCCGGTTACCGCCTTGGTGGCCGGAGAAATGGGCAGCGCCTCTTTTTACCTGCTCGCGTTACTGGGTTTAGCGGTATTAGTCATGCCCGGCGCCCGGGCGCCGTTGCCTCGCGAAATCAAGCTGATTTTCTTCGCCATGCTGCTGCTCTTCGGCGTGACGATGTTGTCGTATTTGCTGGTGGATACCTCGCAAGTCAGCCTGCGAAAGCTCGTGCGCTATGGCCGCCTGCTGCTGTTGATTCCGATCTTTTATCTGCTGCGACATATCCGCTTGCCGCCGCAGACACTGTGGTACGGCT
>JANOOV010000567.1:0-3383 GCA_031421535.1 Gammaproteobacteria bacterium | reverse complement strand
TGGCGGGCGGCTACGACTACGCGTTTCGCGGTAACAACGCCGCAGTCAACGCCAGCCTGTTATGGTCGAAAAACAACATTGATGGCTTCACCGAATCCGGTGCGGGCGGTTTCAATCTCGCCGTGGGTGACCAGACCATTGATATACTCACACTCAACCTGGGCGCGCAAATCAGCCGCGCCATCAGCACCACCTGGGCGGTGATGGTGCCGCAATTCGCCGCCACCTGGGTGCATCAATTCCAGGACTCGGGCCAGAAAATCAGCGCGCGTTTTACCGCCGACCCCACCGCCACACCCTTCAGCTTCACTACCGACGCGCGCGATGCGGATTACTTCAAGCTCGTACTGCGCAGTACATTTGTGTTCCCGCGCGGCATCAGCGGCTTTGTGAATTATGAACGCTGGGCAGGTTATGACAATTACGCGCAGAGTGCGCTGGCACTGGGCGGTCGGTGGGAATTTTGATTTTTGATTATTCATAATCGCAGCGAGCGACGACCATGAAACCCTTTAAATTATTAACACCTGCTTTTCACTGGCGCCGTATCTGTGTCGGCGCGTCGGCCGCACTGCTGGCCTTGCTGTTCACATCCTGCGGTGACGGCAATTCCACATCGAACGACAGCGCATCGCTCACGATTTCGGTTCCGCAGCCACAGGCAGCGAAAGAGCATGCCGCAAAAATCAACGCACTGCCGGGCACCGTCAAGCGCATCGACGTCAGCGTCACCACCGCAATGCAGGTTCTCGCCAGTAGCGATATCCTCGCTATGGGCGGTGAAATGACGGTGGGTGTTCCCGCCGGAGTGGCGCTCACGGTCAGCAGTGTTGCCTACGATGTAAATAATGTGGCGATCTATCAAGGCAGCGCCACGGTCGCTGCTTTGGCGGCGGGTGCGCGCAGCACGGTCAGCGTGACGTTGAATTCGCTCACGCCGACTTATCTCGCCTATACAACAACCGAAGGCGTGGTAAATGGACTGGCGGCGGTCGATCCTGCTAACCCCACGGCTCCCATCACGATCGAGACCAGCGGCTTGATCGGCGGTAAAGCGGTTCCCCCGGTGAATACGGTGTACACCGCAAACTACAATGCTGCGATGCAGACCCTCAGCGACTACCATGCCCATGCGCGGATTTATCCAAAAACCGACGGCAGGCTTTACAAAGTCACGGCGGTCAAAGGCACAAGCCAGACGCGGGTACAGGTTTCCAATGAATCCCTTGCGGCGGGTATTTGTGCTGTGGAATTTGTCGCGACCGATTACGCGGACGTGAATAACTCGCAATATGGGTATCGTTTGCCGGGCTTGAATGGTAGCTGTGACAACAGCGATGACGAGTACAAAATGGTACGTTTGGGCATGACCGCGAACGCGACCGCAGCCGACACTCCCATCGCGGCAAAACCCAACATCGCCACACTGACCAATTCAACGACGGGCGCCATAATCGGCCATCTGGTACCGGTGCTGGATACCAGCGGTCAGACTCCGGCCACCAATCTGTCACGCTGCAACGCCGACTTCGCAAACTGCACTACCGTCAGACCATTCCCCTTGGGCACTGTAATAAAAGACCGTAACGTAAATTTAGGTTTTGACCGGCATTTACTGGAAATTAACAACGAGCTGTATCTGTACACTGTGAGCACCAATACCTTGTCCGCTGCATCGCTATTTTCCACAGCGAGTAACCCGATTACCGGTATCACCAGCGATGCCAACACGATCTATTTCACCGCCGACAAAGCCATTTACACCATCACGCTACCGACGGGTGGCGGCGCCCCTGTTCCCGCAACGGTGTTACTCGATGAAAAATCTGCAATAACCCCTTTATCGGGGCTCCGTCTCACGACTGACAAGCTGGTGTACACGCTGAATGACGGCACGAATACTCTCATTAGAGCGGTGGCAAAATCTGGCGGGACAGCCTCAACACTCATTACTTCCCCTGGAATTTTAACATTTCACTCCACGTCGGGAACTCACCTCTACTATCAAGAGATTTCAGGGGGAATCTTCTCGGCCGGCATCGTGGAAGACAATGGCAGCAATATACAAACCTTCGCAAAAGCAGCGTGGGTGGGCTGGACCTTTCCTACTTCATTCAGCGTCGCCCCCGGCGCACCGATATTATTTGAAAACCTTATCCTCGCACAGGGTTACGATGCATCGAACAACATCGGGGGCGGGACCTTGAGCGCCTATCACTCTGCATCGCGTAGCTTGACCGCCCTACTGGGTACAGTCCCAACGGATATCACCGCCTCCATGCTCTGCTTTGGCTTTTCGGTGAGCGCCGTACTGTGCTACGCACCCAGCGTCGGCACCGGAGTTAGACAGGATATTTTCTTCGTCCACAGTCAAATGGCTAACTCACTGTCGCGCGTGACCACTTCGCCCACAATCAATGAAAGGCCTTTTTTTTAGCGTATTCCTAAAACGGCGATAGCGACGATCACCAGCACTACAATCCCCATCACCATGCCCCGCCGCCGCGCGGCACGCGCCGCCTGCACTGCCTGTAGCGGCGCGCTGACCAGACACACCGTGACGTTGTCGTTGCCGCCGCTTTCTAGCGTGATATCGCGTAGCTTCTGCACGGCGCTGTCATTGTCTGGGTTACTGGCGAGAATATTGGCAATGACATGCTGTGGCACTTCGCCGTGCAAGCCGTCGCTGCACAGCAGCAGTTTCTCGCCGATCTTCCAGTGCCGCGTGACTGTGGCTAATTCCAAGGCATCGGGGTTCGCAGGCCCCAGGCAGCGCGTGATGCGACTGCGTTCCGGGTGACCGAAGGCCTGTTGCCCGGAAATTTTTCCGGCGTCAATCTGCTGCTGCACGTGGGAGTGATCTTTGCTGAGCTGGGTGAGCTGGCCGTTCCACACATAGGCGCGGCTGTCTCCCACCCACACAATCTGATACTTCACGCCGCGCGATTGCAGCGCGACCACGGTGGAACCCATCTGTGGCGACCCGGCACCTGTGCGTGCTGCGTTCACCATAGCCGCGTGCGCGCCGTGGATCGCCTGTTCGAGGGTTTGACCGGCGCGGCAGGCGGCGGCAATTTCTTCGGTCGCAATGCGGCTCGCCACATCGCCACCGCCCTGTCCACCCATGCCGTCGGCCACCACCCAAAGCCCGAGTTCGGCGCTGGCGAAAAAACTGTCTTCATTGCATTCGCGCACCAAGCCGCGATCACTGCAGGTCGCGAATTCCATGAGCTCGTTGGTAGTGTCGGCCACGCTTACTTCACCCCGCTCCAACGTTTGAGCTCAGCCGCATGCGAAGGCCGCAGGCCGTAGCACGTCGGCTGGGGCGAAGGGTTAGGCCTCGGACGCTTCACTTTGCACCGTCAACCCACTTGCCTTCAAAA
>JANOOV010000566.1:0-3744 GCA_031421535.1 Gammaproteobacteria bacterium | reverse complement strand
AACCCAAGGTAACCGCGAAGAGCAAGCTTACGGAGCGCCTAACCATGACTTCAACTGTACTGAGCAGGTGGGCAAAAGAAGTGTTGCTCGTCACAAATAATTTGTGAAGGGGGTGGCGCTCCTGCAATTCAACGTTGCAATTTCTCCGCAAGCAACTTCACTGCGTCGGTGATCGGAAGTTCGCTGTTGTCAGCATCGCGACGGCCTTTGTATTCAATTACGCCGGTGTCGAGGCCGCGCTCACCCAGCACCAGACGATGTGGAATGCCGATTAAATCCATGTCGGCGAACATCACCCCGGCGCGTTCCTTCCGGTCGTCCAGCAATACGTCAATACCTGCGTCCAATAATTTCCGGTAGAGTTTTTCGGCAGCTTCGGCCACGCGCGCCGATTTGTGCATGTTCATCGGCAACAGCGCCACCGTGAACGGCGCAATTGCGTCTGGCCACACAATGCCTTTGTCGTCATGGTTCTGTTCGATGGCGGAAGCCACCACACGCGACACACCGATGCCGTAACAGCCCATGGTCATGACAATACTCTTGCCGCTTTCGTCCAGGCACGCGGCGCTCATGGCGGTGCTGTATTTTTTGCCGAGTTTGAAGATGTGGCCGACTTCGATACCGCGCTGAATTGCGATCCGGCCTTTACCGTCCGGGCTGGGGTCGCCTTCCACCACATTACGTAAATCAGCGATGAATGGTTCGGGCAGGTCGCGGCCCCAATTCACGCCGGTCGTGTGTTTGCCGTTTTCATTTGCGCCGCAAACGAAGTCGGCCAGGTGTGCGGCGGAGCGGTCGGCGATGATCGGTATGGTCAGGCCGATGGGCCCCAAGGAGCCGGCATCGCAATTTGCAGCGGCGCGAATTTGCGCTGCGCTTGCGAACGTAAACGGCTTGGCAATCTGGTGTAGCTTCTCGACTTTAATCAGATTGAGTTCGTGATCACCACGTAATACCAGGGCGATCACCGGCTGTTCGCTGCCGTTGACCAATAATGTCTTGACCGTGCGATCCGGCGTGACCTTAAGCAGCGCGCAGACCTCGGCAATCGTGTGTTGTGTCGGAGTCGCGACGGTTTGCAGCGCTTGCAACGCGGCGGGCCGTGGTCCGGCGGGCGCGACGGCTTCGGCGAGTTCCACGTTGGCGGCGTAGTGCGATTCGGTACTGAATGCAATGGCGTCTTCGCCCGACTGCGCCAACACATGAAATTCGTGCGAACCTTCGCCGCCGATGCTGCCGGTGTCGGCCTGCACCGGGCGATACTGCAAACCGATGCGGTCAAAAATGCGGCAGTAGGCCGCGTGCATGGCGCGGTAGGTTTCATCCAGCGACGCTTCGTCGATGTGAAACGAGTAGGCATCTTTCATTAAAAATTCACGCGCGCGCATCACACCGAAACGCGGCCGCACTTCGTCGCGGAATTTCATTTGAATCTGATAAAAATTCGCCGGTAATTGTTTGTAGCTGCGCAGTTCGCGGCGCATCAAATCGGTGATTACTTCTTCATGCGTGGGACCAAAACAAAAATCACGTGCGTGGCGGTCTTTCAGACGTAGCAATTCCGGCCCGTATTTTTCCCAGCGTCCCGATTCCACCCACAACTCTGCCGGTTGCACCGCAGGCATCAGCAGCTCCTGTGCACCGGCGCGATTCATTTCCTCGCGTACGATGGCTTCGACCTTGCGCAGCGCACGCAATCCCAGCGGCAACCAACTGTAAATGCCTGCCGCCAGCTTGCGGATCATGCCCGCGCGCAACATCAACTGATGGCTGATGACCTCCGCATCGGCGGGAGTTTCTTTCACGGTGGAAATGAGAAATTTGGAAGCGCGCATGGACTTGACCGTTATTTTTTGGTTGATGGAAGAGGCGGGAATTGTAATGGGCGGGGCGGTACGCCGTACAGCAAGCACGCAAACAAAAACGGCGCGCCGGTGCTGAACCGACGCGCCGTTAACAAGGAATAATTACTTGGCGATTTCCGCGTACGAAACAAACAGGATTTCGTCGAAGGTGCGGTGCAGGGCGTTGCTGGTGAAATTCTTCATCGCCGCCCCGTCGCGCCAGCGCACGGTCTGGCCGGTGTTGATGGCCATTGCGTTGGTGGCGATCCAGGTTTTTTTGCCGCCCATATCGACTTCCATATAGGTGTAACTGCTGGCGTGCATGCTTTGCAGCACTTTGCCCTGGCCGCCATTGGCGCCTGCTTGCGGTGCGTTGTTCATCTGCGCAGGCGCGCTGACCGCATGTCCGGCAGGCATCGCGGATTGTTGTGATGCGGCGGCGGGGGCGGGCATAACTTGCGCCGCTGCAGGTTGTTGCATCGGCGGCGGTGTGGATGGTTGTGCTGGGGCGGCGGTCTGCGCTGCGGGTTGCGGCTCGGATTTCTCCGAGCAGGCGGCAACGGAAACCAGTACTGCACC
The DNA here is from genome assembly GCA_031421535.1 of Gammaproteobacteria bacterium. Lineage (GTDB taxonomy): Bacteria > Pseudomonadota > Gammaproteobacteria > SG8-11 > SG8-11 > UBA6921. The sequence goes on along the minus strand of JANOOV010000566.1, from coordinate 1,318 downwards.
AGCCAGGGTGATAGCGAGTTTATTCACGAAACGATCTCCACAGGGTTGTGATTGAAAAGCAGCGGTCAATTTACCACGCGGATCGCCGGAACGCACGGGGGTGAGTCGGTCACGGCGGCGTGAAACGCATGGATAAATCCACAGCCCGCAGGTGTTTGGTGATGGCGCCGATGGAAATGAAATCCACGCCGGTCAGGGCGTAATCGCGGATATTCGAAAGCGTGATTCCGCCGGAGGCTTCCAGCAGCACGCGACCGGCCGCGACGGCGACGGCTTCCGCAACCAGTGTGGTATCCATGTTGTCGAGCAGCACCATGTCAACACCGGCATAGATGGCGTCTTTCAACTGAGTGATATTTTCCACCTCGATTTCGATTTTGAATCCCATGCCCATCAGGCGGCGGATCGCGGTGACGGCCTTGGTGATCGAACCGGCGGCGGCGATGTGATTTTCCTTGATCAGTACGGCATCGTACAAACCCATCCGGTGATTTTGTCCGCCGCCGCAGCGCACGGCGTATTTTTGTGCGGCGCGCAAACCGGGAATGGTTTTGCGGGTGTCGAGAATTCTGGTTTTAGTATCCGCAATCGCATCGGCGTAACGACGGGTGACGGTGGCGGTACCGGACAAGGTCTGCAAAAAATTCAATGCGCTGCGTTCGCCGGTGAGCAAGCTGCGCGCCGGGCCCTGCGCGATGCACAACACCTGCCCGGGCGTGACACGGTCACCTTCGGCGCAGCGCCAGATCACGTGCACTTTCGGGTCAAGCTGTCGATACACTTCGTCGAACCACGCGCTGCCGCACACCATGGCGTCTTCGCGGCTGATGACCCGCGCCTCGGCGAGCGTGCCGGTGGGAATTAAACGCGCGGTGATGTCGCCGCTGCCGACATCTTCGGCGAGGGCGCTGCGTACCTCCTGAGTGATATTGGGTGTCGTCACGGTGCGGGGTTAAAACTCAGTATGCGTGGCGGAAAGTATATAGGTGGTCTTTATTATTACAGCTGCAGTTTTATTTGCGATCACTAAACCTATCTTACCGTTTTCCTGATTACGTACTACAACTCCGGACAGGTCATTCATTGAGTTCGTCGATTGACAGGCAATGGCCCCTCGTCCGGCGTGCCGTGGTGTAGGGAAAGTTGAGTGGAGCGAGTTGAGGCAGTGGGCTGAGAATCTGATCGTTCAATGTCAGAAACCAGCAAGCGGTTGGGGCGCACTGCTTTAGTGGAGGGGGGATCATGGACTTTGAGCTGCAATTTTCCGACAAAGAAATCACGCCAGTGGCTCAACCCATGAGGGGCGCAAACATATTCT
>JANOOV010000565.1:0-1523 GCA_031421535.1 Gammaproteobacteria bacterium | reverse complement strand
TCGGTGCCATTCGGGTGGCTTGCGTAGGGATGCGTACCGTACAGCGCCTTGAAAAATGCTTCACTGGTGATGTCATCAGGCGATTGCTTCTGCGCTTGCAAACCCACTAAAGCATTGTTTTGCACGCGTTCGAATGCATCTTGCGGAAAGGACGGTTGCTTGAGAATCAAGGCCAGCAACTCCGCGGCCGGTTGCAGCATGGCTGGATCGGTCAGCGAACGCAGCGAAAAATAAGCCGTGTCACGGTCTGCACTGTTGCCTTGGCGTGCGCCCAACACGGCAAACTGCTCGGCGATGGCGTCGGCGTTTTTGTCACCGGCACCTTCATTAAGCAGCGCGTTGGTCATCACCGCAATTCCGGGCTTGGCGAGGTCACGCACCGAACCGGCGTCGAACACGATTTGCGCATCCACCATCGGAATTTCCGGGGCCTGCACGAACAACACGCGCGCACCGTTGGCGGTCTGCCATTGCTGAATTTTCGGCGCAGCAACAGCGCTGCCCGCGAGCAATGCGGCAAAAACGAAGCTCAGTGTTTTAATGGCCATGCTTGCCTCCCGGCATTTGCGTTGTGGGCTTGTTCTTACTCAGCGGTAAAGGGTCCAGCACCGCAATCGTGAGGGTGTCGTCAATCAGGTATTTTTGCGCCACCTGCTGCACCTGCTCGGGCGTCACGGCCTTGATGCGGCCGAGATATTCATCGTGCAGCGTCCACGGCAGACCCACGGTTTCCAGCATGCCGATTTGCATGGCCTGATAAAAATTGGAGTCACGCTCGTATACCTTACTAGCGATTACTTGCGCTTTCACACGCTCCAGTTCATCGGCAGTCACCAATTCGTCGCGGACATTTTTAACCTGCTCGCGCAAGGCGGTCTCCAGTTCCTGCATCGTGCGCCCTTGAGCGGGCGTACCGTCGAGCGTGAATAGTTGATCGAGGCGCGCAAAGCCCTCGTAACCCGCCCCCGCATTCGACGCGACCTGGCTGCCGCGGACCAGATTCTTCGCGAAGCGCGCGCTTTCGCCACCGTCCAGAATCCCCGCCAGCATGTCCAGCGCATACGGTTCCCACACTTCTTTGGCGCTGCGGGCGCTGGGCGTTTTGTAGCCCATCACTAAATACGGCAGCTCCGCGGGTGCTTTAACGGTGATGCGGCGCAGGCCTTTTTGCTCAAATTCCTGCTGCGGTTTTACGGCGGGTACGGGGTTGGATTTGATCGGCCCAAAATGTTTCTTGGCTAAGGCCAGCGTCTGGCGCGGGTCGACGTCGCCGACTACCACCAGGGTCGCATTGTTGGGTGTGTACCAAGTTTGGTACCACGTGCGCAGGTCTTGCACCGTCATGTTTTCCAGATCATTCATCCAGCCGATAATCGGATGGTGATACGGGCTGTTCACGAACGCGGTGGCATTGAAGTGCTCGTGTGTGAGCGAGGTGGGACTATCGTCGGTGCGCATGCGTCGCTCTTCCATAATCAACAAAAATTCTTTTTCGAAATCTGCCGGCGGCAACACGATATTGC
>JANOOV010000564.1:0-2397 GCA_031421535.1 Gammaproteobacteria bacterium | reverse complement strand
ATCTTGTTCATCACTTCGGCCGCCGTGTAGCCCAGCATGCGCTCGGCACCGACGTTGAAGATTTGGATGACGCCCTTGGCGTCGGTGGCAATACTGGAGAAATTCGCGCTGTTAAAAATCGCGTTCTGCAAGGCGCCCGATTTCAGCGCTGCCTCCTCGGCCTTTTTTCTCACCGTGATATCGCGCAGCATCACCGTGAACATTGTTTCGCCGTTCACCTCAAGCTGGGAAATGGATGCATCAATCGGAAATTCGTGGCCATCTGCGTGTAATCCAAATACCTGACCCGGTTGACTCATGACACGCTTGCTGAGTTTTTTTTCTTCAAACCCGCGTATCTGATCGCTGTGCGTGGCACGAAAACGAGCAGGAATCAGCCGGTCGAGACTCGACCCGAGCACCTCATTGGAGGTCCGGCCGAACATATGCTCCGCTGCAGCATTGAACAGAGTGATGTGATGATTGGAATCGATTGCGATGATTGCGTCCAATGCCGAAGCGATGACACCGCCCAGTCTTGCCTCGGTTGTCTTTCGCGCCTCTTCTGCCTGCTTACGCGCAGTATTATCCGTGCCGATCAGCAGATAACCAATGATCACTTCCTGCGCATCACGCAGCGCCGTGACCGATACCAGCGCCGGAAAGCGGCTGCCATCCTTGCGGATATAGGTCAATTCATAGATATCCTCAATGCCGCGTGAGGCCTTGAACACCAATGCCTCGAAGCCCGGTGTAATGAGGGTTCCAAGCTCTGCGCTCAATACTTCGGCGCGCGCGATTACTTCTTGCGGATCGGAAATATCGGCGGGGGTGATCTTGTTCAGCACATCGGCAGCGGCGTAACCCAACATGCGCTCGGCACCGACGTTGAATATTTGAATAACGCCGCTCGCGTCGGTAGCGATGCTCGAGAAGTTGGCGCTGTTAAAGATAGCATTCTGCAGCGCCCCGGTTTTAAGCAAGGACTCTTGACGGTGTTCCTCGGTAAAGCCTTTCGTGGTTTCTGCGAAGGGTTTTGCAGTACTGCCAGTTTTTTTGGCCATTTGCCGATGCTATTGAAGTGATACCCAAATCCCACAGGGCATACGGCTAACCAGCATACCTTAAGCGTGCTGAAGAAACTCGGGTCAGCCGTAGATAACGGAGGCGGATACTACGTCTTTTGGCAGAAAGGTCTGTACGTTGTTGCGCTTAAGGCGGCTATAACCGGCTTTGGTGTGTAAGGAGATACCAAACGAGCAGATCAGCCGTGTTACGACATTGCGGTATTACCAGGAATATGCCGCTGAAACACCCACAAGAAAGTTACGTACCGGCGCCGGCTCGAAGTAGCGTTGATTCGCTTCGTTGACAATCACGGAACCGGCATATGCGCGGTCGCCGATATTGTCCACCCGCACGAATTGCTGCAAACGCCAGGCCTGCCATTTTTGCTCGAAGCCAGCACGCAGATTGGCGACGACATATGCGGGCGCCGTGTCGCTGTTCACATCATTAACATAGATCTTGCTGCTGTACTTTGCTTCCAGCGCGGTGCTGAACCCGAGTGGCCGGTAGCGCCAGGAAAGCTCGGCATAGAGGGTTTGGCTGGGTACCCCGGGCAGCCGATTACCGGACGCGACGCGGGTTGTGGGCGGGCAAGTGCCGCTACAAAATGAATCGGCGTACACAGCATCTAACGCGGAATACGACAATACGGCGCCCACGCCATTGGACCACGTTCCTTCGAGCGCAAGCTCGATGCCATTGCGCTTCGTCTTGCCCGCATTCTGAAATACCGCGCGCCCGCCGGAATTGGTGAGCACCACGATTTCATCAACGGTATCGATGTGAAAGACCGCCAGATTCGCCCGCATGGCTTTGTTGAGAAAGGCTTTAATACCCATTTCATAGTTATCACTACGAGCCGGTTTTAAACCGAAGTTAAATCCAGACGGCGTCGGGGTACCGGCACGATAAGCCAATTCATTCAATGTGGGCGTCTCAAAACCTTCGCCATAAGCGCCATAAAAATTTAGGCGCTCGGAATACTTGAAGGTCGTGCCGAGTACCGCATTCACGGCGCGATAATCAATGCCACCGCTGTCGTTACCATTGCCGGCACTACTATAATGGTCCTCCGAACGCACGCGGATCGTATTGTTGCGTACACCCCCGAGTATCAGCCAGCGCGCATGCGGTTCCCATTGCGCCTGCAAATACTGGTCAAAATTATGTACATTGTTTTTCTCGTCGCGGCGCAAATCGCCTTTTACGCCCAACGTGGTCCCCGAGAAATTCTCGTAACCGCGTCGATCCTCATCCAGATTGTCGTAGCTAATCCCCGCGACCCATTGCACGCTACTGGCGCTGAGTTGAGTGCGGTGCAGCCAGCGCGCATCAACACCGGTGTACTGG
>JANOOV010000563.1:0-12523 GCA_031421535.1 Gammaproteobacteria bacterium | reverse complement strand
AGCCTGTTCATGATCTCGCTCAAGGGCGCATTGCGGCGTTAAAATCGAACTCAGAATGCTCACATACTCCATGTATGCTCCGCTTCTTCGTTCGATTTTGCCTTGCACTGCATCCCTTGATCGAAATCATGAACAGGCTCTCAGGTGGATTCGGGGCACCACACGATATTTCGGTTAAAACCGGGAAACACTGAACAGGCTCTTACAACGTGATATGAAAACCATCCTTGAGCATCTTGTTCACTACCAGCATGGTCAGGCAGGCGACCAGTTCAGTTTTGACTTTATCCTCCGGCCAGTTCAGTTGCAGGCCCAGTTCGTCGCAACGTGTGGCCATGCGGCGCAGCGTGCGATCAATGCGGTAGCGGTATTCACCGCCCCAATACTCCACCGACTCAATCACCTCGTTGCCGACCCGCAACAGAAAAGCGGAGGCCGCTTTACGGTGCGCGCTGCGTTTGGGATGGCCGAACAATTTATAGAGATCCCGGTCGATAAATTCCGGCCCATCGGCATCGTAACGCGCCAATTTCTTTTTGTAATAGTCAAGCAGTGTCACTTTGATCTGGCGCACCGACTCCTGCGTTTTGCGATTGCGTAACTTTTGCGGTTGGTCGTGAATCTCCGCCATCAACTGATTCACAAAATTGAGTTTCTTGATCGCCGGCCAGTTTACATAACGGTGGCGCCAGTCGGAGTTGGGCCGCAACCAGACCGCAAACGTTTCGGCCCAATCCTCATGCGGGTGGCGCTGCGCGTACCAGTTGGGCAGGTTCAATACAAAGCGTTTGTCGTAAGGTCGCGGCCAGTAAGTGTCGGGATATTTTTTTTCCGGATCGCCAAACATTTCTCTCCAATCTTTGCGTCGATCGAGACGGTAGGCATTCAACAGCGCGTGAGCGGTTTCGTGACGCAACAGATTCATACACCATTGCCGGTCACCGCCCTCCACATCCATGGTCATGTCCCGTTCCAGCTTGATGAGCTTCGGGTGCGCAAGATAAAAAGGAATGGCAACACCCGGAACCCCGTCCGGGCAGAACCAGTCATCCGACAACCAGAAATGCGGTTTGAAGCGAAACCGGTGACCGGCTAGCTCGCCATACAACGCGCGAATACGCGGTGCCAGCGGGCTGGACGCGATATCCAGATCCAGATCGCAAATACGCGTCGCCAGTAATAGTTGTTTTCCCAGCTTCATTAAACTATTTCGCGAATGGATTTGGACTGCCTGCTGCGACGTGACATCGTGGTCTCATGCAGAGACATATCGGACAACTGTAGGCAAGTTTGATGCGATTGAGTCCGCCAAAATACCTTGCTCGGCAAGTTCGTCCCTGCATCCTCCTCCTTGCAAGTTGGTAAAAACTACAGCAACTTGCCCGTCCAGAACATCGGGCCTCGCTCAATGAAAGCAGGGTATACAGAAATAAAATGGGGCCCATCGGGCGCATTTTTATTTTGCGATACAAAAAAATAAACGTGCGCTGGTCGCCTTGATTTTTGTTGGTGTGGCACTCACATTATGAAAAGAAGTTGAGTAGTGGGTAGTTGAGGATGGTACAAGGTTTGTGCACAACAATTTTTTTAACGGAATTTTTTTGTGGGCCGTTAACTCTTACAAGTGAGTAGTTGAGTACTTATTGATCGTGGTACGTAGGTGGCGCCAAACAATTTACGGGAGCATGAAGCCATGACATCTGAAGTCAAAGAGCAGAATTTAGTCGTTCCCGTATTACCCCTTCGGGATGTAGTTGTTTATCCCCATATGGTCATACCGCTGTTCGTGGGGCGAGAGCGGTCGATTCGTGCCCTGGAATCGGCGATGGAGGCAGACAAGCAAATTTTATTGTGCGCACAAAAAAGTGCCGCCCAGGATGAGCCCACCAGCGGAGATATTTTCACGCTGGGCACCTTGTCGAATATCCTGCAATTACTCAAATTGCCCGACGGAACGATCAAAGTGCTGGTCGAGGGTAGTGAGCGCGCGCGCGTTTTAAATTTCTTCAGTTCGGAAGATTTTTTCAAGGCGCAAGTCGTGACTTACAAGGCAGAGCACATGGATGAGCGCGAGGTCGAGGTGCTGTGTCGTTCGGTCCTGTCGCAATTTGATCAATACGTCAAACTTAACAAGAAAGTACCGCCGGAGATTTTATCTTCGTTGGCCAATATCGATGACCCCGGTCGATTGGCAGACACGATCGCCGCTCACTTGGCTCTGAAAATCGAAGAGAAACAAAAAATTCTCGAGATCACCAATCCGCGTGAACGCCTTGAACATCTCGTGGCGTTGATGGAGTCGGAGATTGATCTTTTGCAGGTCGAAAAGCGCATTCGTGGGCGCGTCAAGAAACAAATGGAGAAGAACCAGCGCGAGTACTACCTGAACGAGCAAATGAAGGCGATTCAGAAAGAACTTGGCGACATGGACGATGCGCACAACGAGGCGGATGAATTGCTCAAGCGCATCGAAAGCGCGGGCATGAGCAAGGAAGCGAAAACCAAAGCGCTTGCGGAACTCAATAAACTTAAAATGATGTCGCCGATGTCGGCCGAAGCGACGGTGGTCAGAAACTACCTTGACTGGCTGCTCAACGTGCCTTGGAAAAAACGTTCCAAGGTTTCCGCCGACTTGGCGCACGCAGAAGAAATTCTTGAAAGCGATCATTATGGCCTTGAGAAAGTCAAAGAACGCATTCTTGAATATCTGGCAGTGCAGCAGCGCGTGAAAAAACTCAAGGGTCCGGTCTTGTGTCTGGTCGGTCCGCCGGGCGTGGGCAAGACTTCGTTGGGCAAGTCGATTGCACGCGCAACCAATCGCGAGTTCACGCGCATGTCCTTGGGCGGCGTGCGTGACGAAGCGGAGATTCGCGGTCACCGGCGCACCTACATCGGGGCCATGCCGGGGAAAATCGTCCAGAATCTGTCGAAGGTGGGCACGCGGAACCCGCTGTTCTTGCTGGATGAAATTGACAAGATGGCGCAGGACTTCCGTGGCGATCCGGCTTCTGCCTTGCTGGAGGTGCTCGATCCCGAGCAGAACAACACCTTCAACGATCATTATCTGGAAGTGGATTTCGATTTGTCCGACGTGATGTTCATCGCTACGGCAAACACGATGAATATACCCGGCCCCTTGCTTGACCGCATGGAAGTGATTCGCATCCCCGGTTACACCGAGGATGAAAAAATCAACATTGCCATGCGTTATCTGGTCCCAAAGCAGTTGAAGAACAACGGGCTGAAGGAGTCTGAGATCTCGGTGACCGAGGGTGGCATCCGCGATGTGGTGCGTTATTACACGCGCGAGGCGGGGGTGCGCAATCTGGAACGTGAGATTGCCAAGGTGTGCCGCAAAGTGGTTAAAGACATTTTGATGAAGAAAGGCGCCAAGCCCAAGCAGGTGTCGGTGACCGCACGCAATCTGGACAAGTATTTGGGTGTGCGTCGTTTCCGCTACGGGCGTGCCGAGGAAGTGGATCAGGTCGGCCAGGTGACCGGCTTGGCCTGGACCGAGGTCGGTGGTGAATTGCTCACCATTGAGACCGTGGTCATCGCCGGCAAAGGCAAGCACAACATCACCGGGCAACTGGGTGATGTCATGAAAGAGTCAATCCATGCCGCCATGAGCGTCGTGCGCAGTCGTGCGGAAGCATTGCGGATCGATCCGGAATTTTACGAGAAACTGGACATCCATATTCATGTGCCCGAAGGAGCGATACCGAAGGACGGTCCCTCCGCAGGGATCGGCATGTGCACCGCACTGGCGTCCGCACTGACGCATATTCCGGTGCGCTCGGACGTGGCGATGACGGGAGAGATCACGTTGCGCGGCGAAGTGTTACCGATTGGTGGTTTGAAAGAAAAGCTGCTGGCCGCACATCGCGGTGGCATCAAGCTGGTGATCATTCCGCAAGAAAACGAGCGTGATTTAGCCGAAATACCGAAGAATATTCTTCAGGATCTGGAAATCCGCCCGGTGCGCTGGATTGATCAGGTTTGGCAAATTGCGTTACAACGCATGCCGGAAGCGGCGATCAAGCCCGGCGAACCCACGCCTCCAGAGGGAGCGAAAGTGGATATTAAACCCGGCAAGGAGCGCGAAATTCGGCGGCACTAAAAATTTGATTTCACTAACATCAACGCAAGCGCAACCATCGTGCTTGCGTTTTTTTATCTGCGCGGATATCTGAAGTTTGCTTGACACCGCTTTCCGTCCGTTGGTATAAAGCCCGAGCTAATCTAGCCGCCTTCAAATGGCGGCTTCTTTTTCGTAGCAAAAAAATTCCGTGGCGCGTACTTGCATAGGGGAACAATGTGAATAAATCAGAACTCATCGATGTTATTGCCCAATCCGCTGACCTGCCGAAGGCTCAAGCCGGTCGTGTATTGGATTCCGTGATTGATGCGATTACCCAGACCTTGATCAAAGGTGACCAAGTGACAGTCGCCGGCTTTGGTACCTTCTCAGTTCGCAGTCGTGCAGCACGTACCGGTCGCAATCCGCAAACCGGTGCAGCGATCAGCATCAAGGCCTCCAAAGTGCCGAGCTTCAAGGCTGGCAAAGCCCTAAAGGATGCCGTAAACTAGCGCGCTTTCCGCAGCATGGGGTGCTTAGCTCAGCTGGGAGAGCATCGCCCTTACAAGGCGAGGGTCGGGGGTTCGATCCCCTCAGCACCCACCAAGGTTACAGGAGTGGTAGTTCAGTTGGTTAGAATACCTGCCTGTCACGCAGGGGGTCGCGGGTTCGAGTCCCGTCCACTCCGCCACTCATGATTATTTATAGCGAGGGCGCTCCGGGATTTTGGAGCGCCCTTTTTTATTGCCGGGCATGAATTAACAACGCACAAGGTTGCATCGCTATGCTTGAATACATTCGCGAACGGGCACAAGGATGGTTTGCCTGGATCATCATCGGAATCCTGATCATTCCGTTTGCACTCTGGGGAATCAATTCTTATTTCGAAGGCGGCGGTGCGGCGGTGGTCGCCAACGTCAACGGCACCGACATCTCGTTACGTGAATACGAAGAATTGCGGCAGCAACAGCGTGAGCGTGTGCGTTCCATGCTCGGCGCCAACGCCAACGCCGAGTTGATTGAATCATTGGTCAAGCCGCACGACATTTTAGATGGCGTGATCGAACGTGAATTACTCACGCAAGCCGCGATCAAAGCCGGTTACCGCGTCGGTGACGCCTTGCTGGCCGAACAAATAAAAGGTGAAGAAGGTTTTCAGCGCGACGGACAATTTTCCAAACAGATGTATGAGCAATATGTGCGCTCACAAGGGTTGACCGCCGCAGGTTTGGAAGCACGCATGGCGCGTTCGCTGCTGCTTGGACAGCTTAACTCGGGCGTGCTCGACAGCGCGCTGGTTACAAAAAAAGATGTGGAGAGCCATATTCGCCTGCGCGACCAGAAACGCGAGCTGGGTTATATGCTGATCCCCGTCGCGCAATTTGAAGCTTCGGCCACGGCGGCAGACGACAAAATCAAAGACTATTACGAGCGCAATCGTGATCGGTTTATCCAGGCTGAAGAAGTCAGCGTCGAATATGTCGAGATCAAGTCCGGCGACTTACTGGGCAAGGTCAGTGTCACCGAAGCCGAGCTAAAACAATTTTACGACGAGCAAAAAGACCAATTTGGCGTCGGTGAAGAACGTCGCACGCGCCATATTCTGATCGGCGCAGACAAAGCCAAAGACCCAACGGGTGACAAAGGCCTGGCGCGTGCGCAGGAATTGCTGGCGCGTGTGAAGAAAGGCGAAGCATTCGAGGAGCTGGCGAAGAAAACTTCTGAAGACCCGGGTTCAGCGAGCAGCGGTGGCGATCTGGGTTTTCTGTCGCAGGATCAAATGGACAAAGCCTTCGCCGAAGCGGCGTTTGCGTTAAAGACGGGTGAAGTGAGCGCGCCGGTAAAAACGTCGTATGGCTATCACTTGATCAAGGTGGAAGAGATTCGCGCCGGTTCTCTAAAGTCGTTCGAGCAGGTGCGCGGCGATATCGAGCAACGGGCAAAAAACAAAAAAGCCGACGCGATGTTTTTCGAACGTTCGGAAACCTTGGCGGCCACCGCCTATGAAAAACCCGATTCTTTGCAGCCGGTCGCGGATCTCCTGGAGTTGAAAATTCAAACCACAGGGTTCTTTGGCAAGCGTGGCGGCCCGGGGATTGCGAGCAATCCCAAAGTAGCCGCTGCGGCGCTTAAAGAAGACGTGCTGAAAAAAGGGCTTAATAGCGAGCCGGTTGAAGTGGGGCCGAATCACCTTATCGTGCTGCGCATGAAGGAGCACAAACCTGAAGTACAACGCAGTCTGGATGAAGTGCGACCGCAAATTATCGCCGCTGTAAAACATGAAATCGCAATGCAACAAGCCGAAGAAACCGGCAAGGCCGCGCTCAAACGCATTGATGCAGGCGAGGATCCGTTGGCGGTGGCAAAGGAATTAAAAGTGGAGTGGAAGACGGCGACAGTGGGTCGCAATGAAGCCGCCCTGGATCGAACGCTGGCCGAGCACGTGTTCAAGCTCGTACGCCCCGAGAGCGGCAAAGCCAGCGGCAGTCGGTTGCGCATTGGTAATGGCGATTATGCAGTGATGCGGCTGACGGCGGTGAAAGACGGCGATCCCGCCCAGATCGACGACACGCAAAAGAAAACCATTACCAAGACACTCGCGGAAAGTGCGGCGGAAAGTGAATTTGCGGCATTGCTGGAAAGCGCCAAGAAGAACGCAAAAATCGCACGTTTCGAAAATAAATTGTAATCTTGTCGTAACACACGAAAGCTCGCGGGAAGAACATTCCCCCGGGCTTTTTAGTTTGTAAATAGTCAGGGGATGACGGTATGAACAGACTGGTGAGCGCGTGCTTGTCGTGCGTCATTGTGCTTGCCACGGCAAGTTGCGCGACCGACGCGCGCGGCAACCGGCGTCCGCTGACCCAGGCTGAAAAAGGCGCGATGGTCGGTGTGGGCGCCGGTGCCCTGGTCGGCTATCTTGCGAAGAAAGATCACAAAGGCCGCAGCGCGCTTCTGGGTGCGGTGGGCGGCGGGCTGGTCGGTGGCGCCGTGGGTGCTTACATGGACAGCCAGCGCGAAGATCTGGAAAAAGCGCTCGCCGCAGAAATGGATTCCGGCGCAATCAAGATCGAGAAAAAAAATCAAGACACGTTGATGGTCACAATGGCCGCACACACCTCATTTAACTCCAACTCCTCCGACATCAAACCCACGTTTCACAGTACCCTGGATAAAATCGCCGACGTGCTGGTGCGCTACGGCAAAACCTATCTGGTGATTATCGGACACACCGACAATGTCGGCACGGCCGAATACAATCAGGCGCTGTCCGAGCATCGCTCGGGTGCGGTACGGGAGTATATGCAAGATCAGGGCGTCCTCCCGCAGCGGCTGGAAGCCCTGGGACGAGGTGAGACGGAGCCACGCGCCGCCAACACCAAAGAAGAGGGTCGCAGATTGAATCGTCGCGTGGAAATTCTGGTTGAGCCGGTGACGCAGGAGGCAGGTCAGGGCGCGGGTTAACCCCGGCGCACGTGCTTGACAATAAACGCCGCCACCTGTTCGGGGCTATTGATATTCAAGCGCGTCATCGACGCACCCACCTGCGTCGCAGCGTCGCAGGCAATCGCGATAATGTCGCGATCCGTTCCACACAGCAGCGGGTGACCCAGCCCGGTACGATGCACTTCAATTTTCGGGATCGCTGCGTGTTTAAAACCTTCGACCAGAATCAAGTCCAGACGTGATTGATCCAGGTGCCCGAGCAGGGTGTCGAGTTGTGGATCGTGCGCCGCGTCGTCATTTTCCACCATCAAGGCCCAGCGTTGCGAAGACGCGATCAGCATTTGACGCGCACCGGCCTTGCGCAATACATGGCTGTCTTTGCCGGGCTGGTCGATGTCAAAGGCGTGGTGCGCATGTTTAATCATGCCCACGCGCACGCCTTGCTGCACCAGCAACGGCAGTACCGCCGACAGCAGCGTGGTTTTACCCGCGCCGCTGAATCCGGCAAAACCTAACAGCGGAAGTGACGTCATCGGTTTCATTCGGATTACTCGCTCGGGTGATCGCGCGCTTTAAATTCGGCGATATCCGCAGGGGTGTTGAGATTGGTGAAGTTCGCCACACCGTCGGAAAAATCGGCCATGCTGCATCCGCAGTCTTGCAGCCAGCGTTCCGCTTTATATTCGCCTGCGCGCAACGCGCGGCGCAAATCATCTTGCAAACTTGCGTGGAGCAAAGCAAAAACCGGCTGCATGCGCGCGCCGTCGTGCGCCACACACGCGCGGCTGTGGTCGCGTTGCAGTTGCAAGAGCAGGCGCGCCGCCAAATCTTTGGGCAGGCGCGGGGCATCGCACGGAACGGTGACAATATAATCGGTGGCGGCATATGTCAGCGCGCTCAATATTCCGGCGAGCGGGCCCGCGTCAATCGCCGCGATCTCATCGCTTACCACCGCAAAACCATAACGTGCATATGCATCGCGGTTGCGATTTGCGTTGATGATGATATGCGGCACTTGCAATTGGAGCCGCTGTATCACGTGCTCGACCAGTGGTTTTCCATCCAGCTTCACTAAGCCTTTATCGACACCGCCCATGCGCGTACCGCGCCCGCCCGCGAGGATCACACCGGTGATATTGTTCGCGGTCATTGCCCGCCGCACCGCGCCAACAACGCCGCACCGTAGGCGGCGTCCTGATGTTCGGGCGCGAGCATGGGAACCTGCAGCAGGCGTGCACGGATTTTTGTCCAGGCGTTGTTCTGCGCTCCGCCGCCGACGCTGCGCACCGAGGTCGGGTGCGGCGCGCCGAGTTGCGCGAGCACTTGGTAGCCGCGTTGTTCGATGCGCGCGATGCCTTCAAGCAAACCTTGAAAAAAAATCACCTCGTCGCTCGGGCGCGGCGTCAAACGCGGCGCCCAGTCGGGATCGTTGAGCGGGAAGCGTTCACCGCGCGTGAGCAGCGGGTAGTAATCCAGACCGGTGGGAATTTCCGGATTCACACGCGGCGTCAGCGCGGCCATCTGCGCGTCGCTGAAAAAGCTGCGCAGCACCGCGCCGCCGCTGTTGGAGCCACCGCCCACCAGCCACCGCGTTCCCAACGGCTGGCTGTACACGCCATATTCGGGCGCGAACATCGGTTGTTCTGCAATCACTTTGACCACCAGGGTAGAGCCTAACGAGGTGATTGCGTCACCGACGGCATGCGCACCGGTCGCGATAATCGCAGCGGTGCTGTCCGAAGTTCCGGCGACGATTTGCGTGGTCGGCGGCAGTCCCAATTCCAACGCCGCCTGCAAGCTGAGGGTGCCGATGCGCGTGCCGGGCGTCACGACCTGTGGTAACCACTGCGTGCGCAAGCCCACCGCATGCAGCCACGCGGGCCAGCGTCTGGCTTGCGCGTCATAGCCGGTTTTGAGCGCATTGTTTGCATCAGTAATGTCGTAGCGTCCGCACAGGCGGCCGACGATCCAGTCGGCGTGATGCAGCGCATGCCGCACCTGGGTGGTGTCGGTATGATTTTGCAACCACAGCAATTTGGCAAGACCCGACGCCATACCGTGCGCGGCGGATTCGCGCGGCGCGACGCGTGCGAGTAGGCGTGCTTCTGCCACCGCGCGGCCGTCGTTGTACATCAATGCGGGCGTGAGCGGATGGCCTTGCGCATCGGCGAGCAACACGGTGCCCGAGGTTGCATCCACCGCCAGCGCGCGCACCTGGCGCGCGTCGATCTGGCGCAGCACCGCTTGCAACACCTCAATCGTGCCGCGCCACCACACCTCGGGGTGCTGTTCGACGTTGACGCCCGTGCGCGTCGGTGCGGCGTACGCGCACGCGGCATGCGCATGCACAATTCCATGCGCATCGACCGCCACCGCACGGCACCCGGAGGTGCCCAGGTCAAGGCCGAGAAAGAGATCAGAATTCATCGGGCTCATTCCGGGCGTCTGGCATGTGCATCACTGGGTACACGTATTCAATGTGCTTGCGCGCTTGCACTGTGCATCGCTAAATTGCACGCTGCGCAATGCGCCTGCAGAGGATAACGTGGATCGTGATGGGCGGTCATCTAATCGTTGGCGGCGGGGTGCTGTGTTTCACGTTGAGCGTGAACGCGGCAGAGGTGCGCGTCGCGGTCGCGGCTAATTTCACGCCCACGCTGGCGCAACTGCAAACCCAATTTGAAACGGCGACGCCGCATCGCATCGTCGTCGTGAGCGGCGCCACCGGAAAATTATTTGCGCAAATAAATAATGCCGCGCCGTTCGATGTCTTCCTGTCCGCCGACACCGCTGCGCCGACGCGGCTGGTGCAAGCGGGGCAGGCCGTGGCGCAAAGTCAATTTACCTATGCACGTGGCCGACTGGTGTTATGGAGTTTGCAACCGGAGTCGGTGCGTGACGCCGCGCAATCGTTGCGCGTGATGACGCGGCAGCGGATCGCGTTGGCCAATCCCAGACACGCGCCCTACGGTCGGGCGGCAGAGCAGGCGCTGCGCGCGTTGCAGCTTTGGGATACGCTGCAAAGCCGCGTCGTGTTGGGCGAGAACGTAAATCAGGCGCTGCAATTTGCCGCGACCGGCAATACCACGTGGGCGATGGTCGGACTGGCGCAGGTGTTGAGCCTGGCGCCGCTTAAGCGCGGCGGCTATTGGGAAGTGCCACGCGATCTTTATGCGCCGATCACACAAGACGCCGTGCTGCTGGTGCGCGGTCGTGACAACCCGGCGGCGCAAGAGTTTCTCACCTACCTGCGCAGTGCGGCGGCGCGCGAGCTCATCCAGCGTGCGGGATACGAATAGACCGGTTATGCCGGGAGCTGCGCAACCCGGTCGACATAAAATCTCGTAGGTCAGGTTGCCGCGCAGCGGCTACCTGACGAAAGGCTAAAATTACCGTCATGAATCTCTCGCCCCTCTGGCTGACCCTGCAACTCGCAAGCGCGACCACGGCGGTGTTGATCGTCATCGGCACGCCGTTGGCATGGTGGCTGGCGCGCACCCGCACGCGCGCCAAGCCGGTGATCGAGGCGCTGGTGGCGTTGCCCCTGGTGTTGCCGCCGACGGTGCTGGGGTTTTACTTGTTGCTGGCGTTCGGCCCGCACGGCTGGCTGGGCATGGGCTGGCAGCAAATCAGCGGATCGGCGCTGAGCTTTACATTTACCGGCCTGCTGATCGCGTCGGTAATTTATTCGCTGCCGTTTGTGGTGCAGCCGCTGCAAACCGCGTTTGCCGCCGTGGGCCGCGACATGCTGGAAGCCGCCTGGTGTTTGCGCGCCAGTTCCTTTGATGCATTCCGCAGCGTGCTGCTGCCGCTGGCGGCGCGCGGCTATCTCACCGCTGCGATTTTGGGCTTCACGCACACGCTGGGTGAGTTCGGCGTGGTGCTCATGGTCGGCGGCAATATTCCCGGCCACACGCAGGTGTTGTCCATTGTCATTTACGACCATGTGGAGTCACTCGACTACGCCGCCGCGCACGCCTGGTCCATCGGGTTGCTGGTGTTTTCATTTAGCGTTTTAACGCTGGTGTATGCGTTGAATCGCCGCGCCGGTTTGCGCATGTTATGAGCACGCTTGCTTTCGATTTGCAGTTGCAACATCCGCCCTTTGCACTCAACGCGCGCTGTGAATTGCCTGCGCGCGGCGTGATCGGCGTGTTCGGCCATTCCGGTTCGGGGAAAACCACCTTGCTGCGTTGCCTGGCCGGGCTGGAACGCGCACGCGGGCAGGTACGCTTGGGTGATGCGTTCTGGCAAAACGAAGACGGCGTGTTTTGTTCGGTGCAACAACGCGGCGTGGGCTTCGTGTTTCAAACGCCGCGCCTGTTTCCGCATTTGTCGGTGCGCGCGAACTTGCAGTACGGCTACACACGCACGCCGCCGGGCGGGCGGCAAGTGCAGTGGCAACACGCCGTCGAAGTACTGGGGTTAACCGGCTTGCTGGAACGGCGCGTACCCGGCCTGTCCGCCGGTGAGCAACAACGCGTGGCCCTCGGCCGCACGTTATTGTCGAGCCCCAAGCTGTTGTTGATGGACGAGCCCTTGGCCGCGCTGGATGTAAAACGCAAGCGCGAGATTCTGCCCTTCATACGCCGCGTCGCCATCGAGTTCGGTATTCCGGTGGTGCTGGTCAGCCATAGTTTGCAAGAGTTACTGCAAGTGGCAGATGCCCTGGTGCTGCTGGATCACGGCAGCGTCGTCGCGGCGGGCGAGATCAACAGCGTGCTCACCCAATTGCCGCTGCTGGGCTATTTCGGCGACAGCGCCGGTTGCGTGCTTGCGGTGCGCGTGGCGGCGCATGAAGCC
The DNA here is from genome assembly GCA_031421535.1 of Gammaproteobacteria bacterium. GTDB lineage: Bacteria > Pseudomonadota > Gammaproteobacteria > SG8-11 > SG8-11 > UBA6921. Next base: position 195 of record JANOOV010000563.1, on the reverse strand, counting down.
GAACACGGCTTGACGCGCCTTGAATGTCACGGTCAGGCACTGTGGGTGCCGCAACGCGACGTGGCCGTCGATCAACCGCAGCGCGTATTCATCGCCGCGCGCAGCGTCAGCATCGCATTGCAGCCGGTGGCGGTGCCGTTCAGCGTGCTCAACGTGCTGACAGCGGTAGTCGTTGAAATCGGCGCGCACTCCGCC
>JANOOV010000562.1:0-2049 GCA_031421535.1 Gammaproteobacteria bacterium | reverse complement strand
AACATAGGTCTTGACTATCCCCCCCCTGCACAACATACGCTGTGTGCCTTGGCATTGGGGGGTACTCAGGTGAGTCGAGTTCAGTCGCCAAACGGGGCACACCAAGGCGGTGATGCCGAGGTGCATTGCATTCTTTCCGGTCGTGTCCGAAACAATTTTACTTTTTCAGGATCTATTCTGTTGTTCGAGAACATTGCGAAATTATTTTTGGTGCTGGGAACACTGAGTCTCTCTGCGGGCCTTTCCGGTTGTGGCGGTAGTGGTGGGGATTCGGGTGGCTCTATGCCGACGCCTACTCCGGTCACTGGCAGCACATCCTACCTGTTCTATAGCGGTAGCCTCAGTGCTGTGGATCCCGCTGCACCCGCCAGCCCGATCACGGTGGCAGCTGGGATGGATATTTCCGCTCAGTTCAATCAAGTCCTCGCCGGAACCTACGATGCCGCAACCAAAACCGTCAACGATATGCATCCATACGCCATCGTCTACGCAAAGGCCGACGGCAAACTCTACAAGGTGAGCGCACTGAAGAGCAGCGGCACGCCCACACCCATGCAGCTTTCCAGCGAGACTACAGCGACCAAAATATGCATCCATCAATACCCGTTCGTCGATTACGCGAACCCGGACAACACGCAAATTGTTTACGCAACACCCGGCGCCAATAACATCTGCTTCAACAGTGACGATGTTTACAAAATGGTACGTCTGGGCATGAGCACTATGGATGTGCCGGTGGCGGCCAAGAACCCGGTCGTCCCTCTGTACGACTGGACGACGGGTGCGATATCGGGCTGGCTGGTCAACGATGCAGGTGCGCTGAAACGCTGCGATGCCCGTTTCGCAAACTGCAGTGCGAGTTTAAATTTGAAATCGATTGCCAGTAACGTGTATTCGAACCCTTATCAACCTGCATTGAACCGTTGGCTGCTGTACATCGACGGTGCGCTGTATGTCTACGATGGCAACGCCAACACGTTATCCACGGAAATTCATAACTTCAGCGGCGGTATCAGCGGCAGTAACGGTGATCACTATATAGATGCGGGCATGTACTATTTTTTAACTCCCAATTCGCCCAAGTCGATTTATGTAGTGCCGTTGGATGGAAACACAGCGGCGAAGGCGTTGGTCACGGATGCCGACAACATCGTCCTCTTGAGAGGCTCCGCCAACACGCTGCTGTATTCGACGGCCACTGAAATCAAGGCGGTGACCAAAACCGGGGGCTCAGCCACAGCCACCGCGTTAGCCACTGGCGGTTCACCCTGGATCGTGGGGGTCAGCGGCAACCACGTCTATTACACGCTTTACAATGGCACTGTTCCAACCGCTGGTGTGATCGATGACGACGGGAGCAACAAATCCGAGACCCCCAATGCGGCTTGGGTGGGTATAGGCATCGGGACAACGTGGAATATGACTGTTGGCAGTTATGTTATCCCCCAGCAAACCCTCTTCCGCGCCGAAGGCTACAATGCGCTGGGCGCGGGCAAGGGTTTTGCCGGAGCTACCTTGCGAGCCTTCACCGCTGCAAGCAGGACGGAAGTGGCTGTGCTTGGAACACTACCGACCGACATCGTCCAGATTAGTTGTTTTGGATTTGTCGGAGCTAATAGGCTATGTGCGGGGAGCAACGCAGCCCAGGCCGATATCTTTTTCCTAAACGATGAAACAACCAACTCATTGTCGCGCGTCACCAAAACGCCGACGAAGAGCGAATCTCCCCTCAGTTGGTAATTGACAACGGGCTGGACCGATATTGACAAATAGGGTTGCGGGGTTTCTGCCGCCCTGTTTTTTTAGATGTAGGGGGTTAGAGACGCCCCTCATCCCAGCCTTCTCCACGCATGAGGCGGGTGGAGGCGGTGTCACAACAGTCCGCTAAGAGAGAAAGCCGTTATCATGGAGCTGATCGACGGGCAAGTTGCTCAAGCACGATGTAAAACGCTGGATACTGGCGCGTTAACACAACAAGGTGATCCGTATGGCCAACGTGAAAGAAGCGGCGAAGAAGTTGATTGACCATCTGCCCGATCAGGCAACTTG
>JANOOV010000561.1:0-2274 GCA_031421535.1 Gammaproteobacteria bacterium | reverse complement strand
ATGCTGAACGCAGCCACGCTGCTCAGCATGACCGGGCCGTGCGTGCCGGGCACCGTGAGCCGCCCCAGCAGCTCGAGATCTTCGCGCGCCGCGAGCGGCAATTTTACGACAATCGGCACCTGCCGTTGGGACAGATTCAGTTTTGCCAAACCCTGGTCGTAATCGCCCGCAGTGGCCATGCGCAAGGTATCGGCGATGGCGGCCGAGGTCACGCCCAGATCGGCCGCGCGCGCGAAATCGGGCCGCACCGTGATTTCGGGACGCACCAGACTTGCGGTGGTGGTCACGTTGCCGATGCCGGGAATGGTGCGCAGCTCGCGCTCAACCAGACGCGCGTGATCTGACAACACCTGCCCACTTTCTCCCGCCAGCACCAGGATGTATTTTTCGCTGGAGCCGCCGAAGCCGACCGAGACGCGCGCACCGGGCAGCACTTCGAGCGCTTCTCGCAACTCGCGTTCAACCTGTTGCTTGCTGATTCCGCTGCGCTCCGCACGCGGTGTCAGGTTGATGGTCAGCGAGGCTTTGCGTACTTCAGCCACGCCGCTCGTCATGAATGGATCACCGCCCGCCATGCCGCCGCCAATCGCGGTATACACCAGCTTTACATGCGGATGTTTTTGCACTAACTCGCGCGCTTGCTCGGCGGTCGCAAACGTTTGTTTGAACGTAGCCCCCGGCGGCAGCGAGAGATACACCTGAGTTTGCGACAAGTCGTCGGGCGGGACGAACCCGGTAGGCAGCAAGGGCACTAGCGCGAACGATCCGATAAAAAATACGGCGGTGGCCAATAATGTCTTGATGCGGTGTTTCAGACACCACGCCACCCAAGTCATGTAAGTGCCCAGCCAGCGCGGCTCGTGGTATTCACGCGTGGCCGGTCGCAGGATGTAGGCGGCCATCATCGGCGTGAGCATGCGCGCCACGACCAGGGAGAAGAACACCGCGATCGCGGCGGTCCAGCCGAATTGCACGAAGAACTTGCCCGGCACGCCGCCCATGAATGCCGTGGGCAGGAATACCGCAATCAGCGTAAAGGTGGTCGCGATCACCGCGAGGCCGATTTCATCCGCTGCCTCCATCGCCGCCTGATAGGGCGTCTTACCCATGCGCAAATGGCGCATGATGTTCTCGATCTCGACAATAGCGTCGTCAACCAGCACGCCGATCACCAATGACAGGCTGAGCAGGGTCACTATGTTGATGGAAAAATCCATCAGGTACATCGCACCGAACGCGGGAATGATCGACAGCGGCAACGCCGTGGCCGACACCAGCGTCGCGCGCCAGTCGCGCAGGAACAGCCATACCACCAGCACCGCAAGCAGTGCTCCCTCGAACATCAACGTCATCGAGCCTCGGTAATTTTCCTCCACCGGATCGACGAAGTTGAAGGCTTCGACCGCGGTGATATGCGGATGCGCGGCTTTAAGTTTTTCCAACGCGGCACGCACGCCAGTGGCGACTTCCACTTCGCCCGCGCCACGGCTGCGCGTGATTTCAAAGCCGACCACCGGCGCGCCGTTGAGCAGCGCCGCCGAGCGCCGCTCGGCAACGGTGTCGGCAACAGTCGCGACCTGATCCAGACGAATGCGCCGCCCGCCCGCCAATGCGATATCCATGCGCGCCAGCTCATCGGCGGAATGCACGGTGGCGACCGTGCGCACCGTCTGCTCCACGCCGCCGACATCGGCGCGGCCACCGGAAGCATCCTGCTGGATTTGCCGCAACTGACGCGAGATATCGGCGGCGGTCACGCCCAGCGCAAGCAGCTTGCCCGGATCAAGTTCGACACGAACTTCGCGATTCACGCCACCGACCCGATTGACCGCGCCGACGCCGGGCACTGCGAGCATATTTTTCGCTACGGTGTTGTCGACAAACCATGACAGCGCCTCGTCGTCCATGCGCGGAGAAGCAACGGTGTAGGTGAGGATCGGCATGCCCGACAAATCCATCTTGGAAACAATCGGGTCGCGCAAATCACCGGGCAGGTCAGAGCGCACCCGCGACACCGCCGAACGCACGTCATCGAGCGCCTCCTGGGTCGGCTTTTCAAGCCGGAACTCGGCGGTAATGGTCGCCGCGCCGTCCTGCACGCGGGTGTAGATATGCTTCACGCCTTGCAGCGTGGCAATCGAATTTTCGATCTTGCGCGCGACTTCAGTTTCCAACTGTGCTGGGCTTGCGCCCGGCAACACGGCGCTGACGATAATCATTGGGAGATCAATATCAGGAAAATTCTGAATCTTCATCGCGCGAAACGCCATCAGC
>JANOOV010000560.1:0-3309 GCA_031421535.1 Gammaproteobacteria bacterium | reverse complement strand
CTTCGGGCAAGTCGGCGAACAACTCCGCCATCTCCTGCGGCGTGCGCAGATATTGCTGCTCGGAATACACACGCGGGCGGCGCGGGTCGTCGAGCGTGCGCCCGTCGTGAATGCACACGCGGGCTTCGTGCGCGTCGAATTCATCTTTGGCCAAAAAGCGCACATCGTTGGTCGCGACCACCGGCGTGTCGCTGGCCAACGCCAGCTCGACTGCCAGCGCGACATGATCTTCATCGCGCTCGCGCCCAGTGCGCTGCACTTCAAGATAAAACCGCTCGGGGAACAGGCCGCGATAGTCGGCAAGCAATTGCCGCGCGACCTCGGCATGACCACCCAGCAACGCCTGGCCAATATCACCCGCGCGCGCTGCCGACAGCGCGATCAATCCGTCGGTGCTACCCAGGAGCCAGGACTTGTCCAACATTGGCCGACCCAGGTGCTGGCCTTCCTGATAACTACGCGACACCAGCCGCGTGAGATTCAGATAACCCGCGCGGTTCTGGCACAGCAACACCAAACGCGTGGGTTGGTTGGCGTCAAGCGCGTTGCGTATCCACACATCCACGCCGACGATGGGCTTCACCCCTGCAGCCAGCGCCGCCTTGTAAAACTTTACCAGTGCAAACAGGTTGCACTGATCCGTTACCGCGACCGCTGGCATGCCCGCCTGCGCGACGACCTTGACCAGCGCATCGACGCGCACGATGCCATCGACGAGCGAATACTCGGTATGCAAATGCAAATGGATGAAGGGCTCGGTCACGGGGTGAAGTTTCGGGCGTGATTGCAGTCGATGCAAGACTTGCTTTTTGTGCGAGTGAATTCACTCATGCAACACTGAAAAAATCCCGTTTCAATCCACCCCAAAAAATGTTTGACACAACCGCGCTCAAAACGTAGAACTTCGCATCGTAGGTAACTTCAACAACTTCAAACATGAGGAGTGAATTTTATGAGCAAAGGCGAAGACAAGAAAAAAGAAACCAAAAAGGCACCTACCAAAACCTTGAAAGAAAAACGCGCAGAGAAAAAAGCCAAGAAGAGTTAAGTAAATTGCTCCGCAAATACGTAACCCGGCGGGCACCGACGCCGCCGGGGTTTATTGAGGCCCCTTGAATCGGTCGTCAACAATATCGCCAATAAAAAGCCCGCTCCTTGACACTACCCAAACACGCCTTGCATGCTTGCGCGTGTTATCACCAACGAATGGGCTCATGACAACTTCGCAGCGTAATCCGCCACCGTGGGTATATTTTGCTGCAACCGCAGCCGCCGTGTTCGGCAGCTACTTCGCGTTTATCGCATACCCGATTGCTCCGTCTTATTACTTCGTGCCGGTCATGTTGCTCGCCGTTCTGCAAGCCGCTGTGAATTTTTCGCACCAAATGCGCGGCCGCAGCGAGTACTCCATAAAAATGCCCGCCGCGCTTGGCACACTGTTTGGCCGTGCGCTCGCGCGCTATCTGGTGTGGCTTGCAATCATTTACGGCGGGTTTTGGTTATTGCGCATGTCGCCGTTTCACATCGGGCCGAACTACGCGGCAAACCAGAATTTCTACGCCGTGTTTTTACAGATCTATCTGGTCGCGGGCTTGCCGTATTTCTGTATTACATTGTTATGCAGGGCCTCACGCAGCGAAGATTTTTACGACCCGGCGGTGCGCATCATTCACATGCTCAAGCAACCGATGCTGCGGCTTATCAGCGGCGCTTCGTTACGCGCGGTGCTGCACGTATTTCGCAACCGCTACAACCGCAAAGTCATTCTCAATCTCGTCATGCGCGCGTATTTCATTCCGCTCATGATCATGCAGGTGCTCAACTATCTACCGTACACGCTTAAACTGCACAGTGCCGTATTCAACGCCCATGATTTCATGGCGATTCTGTTTTGGCTGGCCGCGATACTGTGGCTGTTCGACACCGTCAACGCCGCATTGACGTATTTGCTCGAATCACGCTGGCTGGAAAATCGCTCACGCTCGATCGATATGACGATCACGGGTTGGATGGTGTGTTTTTTATGCTACGAGCCGCTCAATAACATTACGGGTACTTTCTTGCCGTTTGCGCCGCTGTTAGCGACGGGCAACGTCAACGCGTTGATTGTGCCGAGCAACGATTTCCTGATCGGACTGAAAATCGCAGAAATTGTTTTGCTTGGCCTGCATATCTATATCGGTGTCGGGCTGGGCCCTGCGGTTGCGAACATAACACTCAAGAAACTGCAAACTCGCGGAGCCTATGCGCTGGTTCGCCATCCCGGTACGACGACCAAACTGCTGTTCTGGTTCACTCTCTCATTCGGTTACAGCGAATTTTGGACCGTAAAATTCATATTTGGTTACTTTGCTTGGGCCGCACTCTACATCGCGCGGGCACTGACCGAAGAGCGCCACTTGAGTCACTACGCCGAATACCGCGAGTACCAACAGAAAGTGCGGTATCGCTTTATTCCCGGCGTAATTTGATTGGTGTGTGCTACTTGGAGATCCGACACACGGGGTACGATAATCTCCAAGCCCATGACAAATTCAATATTTAAAAATTCATGAAAACAATCGGCCACAGAAAAATACGCCCCTTGGCACCGCACGCATCCGGTGAATTGCTTGCGGAAAGTGCGCGCTTCAATCAGGCGATCCATTGTTTGCCGACGGGGGAAACGACTTTTTTTCCGAAAGGCATCTATCGCTACGCAACACATGGCGAGGCCAATCGCCATTGGGATGAATGTGTTGCACGCGGCATGGCGGAGCGGCTTAAGGCGCGCACCAAATGACTCAATACACGCGACCCGCCACCATTGAAGATGTGAAATCGCTGATCGCAGCGCTCAATGCGCAGGGGGCGGATTATCTGTTAATCGGCGGTTACGCACTGTTTGCACATGGATACCATCGCTCGACCGAAGACATCGCCCTGCTTATTCCAGCAACATGCTCCTCCGGGGAACGAATAAAGCGCGCGCTGCTGGTCATGCCGGATCGTGCGATTGAAAATATCGACCTGTCATGGTTTGAGGAAGGAGAAAACATCCGGATCGCCGATGAATACGTGGTCGATTTAATGTTCAACGCCTGCGGCGAATCATTTGAGAGTCTGCAAAAATTCGCTGAAGAAATTGACTTTGAAGGCATCCCGATTCGGACACTATCTCTGGAAGGCCTGTTGTGTACCAAACAAACCGTGCGTGAAAAAGACGCCATGGATCGCGCCGTCATTGAGCATGCGCTGGAAATTGTGCGACAAAATTCATAAAAATAATTCCGGACACCACCTATCAGCCCGGTGTCGAAATTGTTGATC
>JANOOV010000559.1:0-2096 GCA_031421535.1 Gammaproteobacteria bacterium | reverse complement strand
CGCCTCGGCGGCGAGATCGCGAGCGTAGTGCAGGGCAATCTCTCGACCATCGAAGGGGTGAGCGCGGTGATCCACAAGATGGCTTCAAAGGATATGAACATGATGTTGACCGCCAAACAGCGGGTCGACGATATGACGTCCGAGATCGGGCGGCTCAATGAATTCACAGCCGTCAAACTGGAGCAGGTCGGCGCGTTGTCGAAGCAGATCGACGAGGACGTGAATCGCGCGGTGATGTCGTTGCAATTCGAGGATTTGGTTGTGCAATTGCTGGCGCATATCGACAAACGCATCGATGTGCTGGAAGTGAAGTCCAGAGTGGTGGATGTGGTCCCGTGTAAAAAGATGAGCGGAGAAAAAGAGAGCCGGGTAGCGGATTATCGCGAAAAGATTGCGGCACTCAAGAGCATTCTCGCCCAGGTGGGTGAGGCGCAGCTCAAGACCCAGCACAAGTCGGTAGATCAACACGACCTGGAAGCGGGAGCGGTCAGTTTTTTTTAAGCGGGGATGGGCGCTGCATAAATAACATGAGAGGTGAAGCAAATGCCGTTGACCGTGCGTGTATCCGAAAAAACCAATGAGGTGGTGATCCACATCACCGGCAGATTTGACTTCAATTTGCATCGGGACTTCCGTTACGCTTACGAGGATGCATATAAGCGCCTTGCCAAACCGGCATTCATCATCGACCTAGCCGGAACGGAGTACATGGACAGCTCGGCGCTGGGCATGATGCTGCTGCTACGCGAGCACATCAGTAGCGATAAAGGTGTGGTGAGCATCATCAATGCCCGGCCCGAGGTCAAGAAAATCCTCGAGATCGCCAGCTTCGGCCACCTGTTCAAGCTCGCGTAGGAAAATATATGTTTCCCACGGCTCCGGCGCGCGCCGATGTGCCGCCCTCTACTGGCTCTGAATCGGTATCGTTGCGGCGCGTATTGATCGCGGATGATGATCGTGTGAGCCGCATGCTGCTCACGTCCATGTTTGCGCAGCAGGGTTATCAGGTGCAGGCGGTGGAGGATGGCGCGCAGGCGGTTGCGGCGTTTGAGGCGTCGCCGCCCGATCTAATCGCGTTGGATGTGAATATGCCGGTGATGGACGGCTATGCCGCCGCGCAGGCGATTCGTGCCAATGCCTGCGCGCGCTTTGTGCCGATTATTTTTATTACCGCTGCGACCGATGAAGCATCACTGGCGCGCTGCATTGCATCGGGCGGCGACGACTTTCTGTCCAAACCCTATAACAGCGTCATCCTGCGGGCCAAGGTTGATGCGCTGCTGCGGATCCACGATCTGCACGAGACCACCTGCGTGCAACGTGACGCACTGGCGCGTTATCAGCAGCGCATCGACCGGGAGCATGAATTCGCGCAACATATTTTCCATACGGTGGTGGAGCAGCGCGCCTGGCTGTCCCCAAACATACGGCGCCTGTTGTTGCCAAGCTCGACATTTAACGGCGACGTGGTGCTGACCGCCGCGACCCCGGCGGGTGGCGTGCATGTTTTCGTCGGCGATTTCACCGGTCATGGGTTGGGGGCCGCCATCGGCACGCTGCTGGTCGCCGACCTGTTTTACAGCATGACGATGAAAGGCTTCGCGCTGGGCGAGATCCTCATCGAATTGAATCGCAAGCTCAAGAGCACGTTGCCGACCGGAATGTTTTGCGCGGGCGCGGCGCTGTCGCTGAATGCGGAGGCCAGCCGGTTGTGTTTATGGAATGGCGGGCTGCCGGACCTGCTCGTTTACAGCAGAGCGGAAAATTACCGCTTGCCTTCCCAGCACTTGCCTTTGGGCGTCGTGGGCAGCCAGGAGTTCGATGGCTGCATGGAGTCGTTCCCGGTGGGTCCGAATGATCGGGTGTACCTGTACACGGACGGCTTGATCGAGGCGCAGGTGGGCGCAACGATCTACGGCCAGGAGCGTCTGGAAGCACTTGTTAATGCCGACAGCGGCGATTGTGTGGGAGAGATTACTGCCGATCTCGGCGCCTTTTTGACCGGTGTCGAACAAGCCGACGATATTACGCTGGTTGAGGTGAAGTGCGTGCGCAGTATTGCGCGAGTGCCTGCAATACTCACCAAGGCTTGCGCG
>JANOOV010000558.1:0-3881 GCA_031421535.1 Gammaproteobacteria bacterium | reverse complement strand
AAAACTGGAATCGGAATTGAGAGCGACGCGATACATGCCAGCAGAGGGTACGCCGATACGGTAGTTGTGCCGCACCACCGGGGTGAAATTGAGAATCACCACCACCAGATCGTGTTCGGCCTTGCGCACATAACTGATGACCGATTGTGCCGAGTCGTGACAATCGATCCAGTCAAAGCCCTGCGGTTCAAATTCGTAACGGTGCAGCGCGGGCGTGTTGCGATACAGATGATTCACGTCGCGGGTCAGTGCCTGCACGCCTTTGTGGTGCGGAAATTCCAGGATCCACCAATCCAGTGCGGTCGCGTGGTCCCATTCGCGGCCGTGCGCGAACTCGTTGCCCATGAACGACAGCTTTTTGCCCGGATAGGTATACATATAGGTGTAGAGCACGCGCAGCGTTGCGGCCTTTTGCCAGTCGTCGCCGGGAATTTTATTGAACATCGACTGTTTACCGTGCACCACTTCATCGTGCGAAAACGGCAGTACGAAATTTTCGGTGAACGCGTACAGCATGCCGAAGGTGAGTTCGTTGTGGTGATACTGACGGAAGATGGGTTCCTGTTGCGTATACACCAACGTGTCGTGCATCCAGCCCATGTTCCATTTCATGCTGAAGCCCAAGCCCCCCACATAGGTGGGGCGGGTCACTTGTGGCCACGCGGTGGATTCTTCGGCGCAGATCAAGACACCGGGGAATAAACCGTGTGCGACCTCGTTCAGCTCGCGCAGAAACGCAATGGCTTCAAGGTTCTCATTGCCGCCGTACGCGTTCGGCTCCCAATCACCCGCTTCGCGTGAGTAGTCGAGGTACAGCATGGACGCCACCGCATCGACGCGCAGGCCGTCGATGTGAAATTCTTCCAGCCAGTAGAGCGCGCTTGATATCAGATAATTTCGCACTTCGTTGCGGCCGTAGTTGTAGATCAGCGTGCCCCAGTCGCGGTGTTCACCGCGACGCGGGTCTTCGTGTTCGTACAAGGCCGAGCCGTCGAAGCGCGCCAGACCATGCTGGTCTTTGGGGAAGTGAGCGGGTACCCAGTCGAGCAACACGCCGATGCCGCGCGCGTGCAGATGATCGACGAAATAACGGAAGTCGTCGGGCGTGCCGTGGCGGCTGGTGGGTGCGTAATTGCCCAGGGTTTGATAGCCCCACGACGCATCCAGCGGATGTTCGGTGATGGGCAATAATTCCACGTGCGTGTAGCCCATCATCGTCACGTAGTCGGCCAGGCGATGCGCCAGTTCGCGATAATTCAAAAAGAAGTTTTGCGCGTCGCGCTGCCACGAACCCAGATGCATTTCATAAATCGACACCGGCGCGTGCTGCCAGTCCCACTTGCCGCGCGCGGCCAGCCAGGCGCTGTCGTGCCAGGTGTAGGCAGATTCTGCGCATACCACGCTCGCGGTCGCCGGACGCAATTCAAAGCGGTTGGCGTAGGGGTCCGACTTCAGGTGCAGCGTGCCGGAATCGCGATGACGGATTTCAAACTTGTACACGGCGTCGGCGGCAAGGCCGGGAATAAATAATTCCCAAACCCCGTTGTCGCCGCGCACGCGCATTGGGTGCGCGCGGCCATCCCAGCGATTGAAATCGCCAACCACGCTGACGCGCTGCGCGTTGGGCGCCCAGGTCGCGAACAGCACGCCGGGCACGCCGTCGATGGTGCGCAGGTGCGCGCCGAGCATGCGGTACACATGCCAGTGGCGACCTTCGCCGAACAGGTACAAATCGAAATCGGAGAGTTGCGGCAGAAACGAATACGGATCGACGCGGCGCTGCGTCGCGCCGGAGTCATCTTGCCACACCAGTGTGCAATGATCCGGCAGCAAGCCTTTGGGTCCGCGCCACTCGAACAGGTCGGTGCCGGGAATCCGTTGCATGGGACGCGCGCCCTCTTCAATCCGCACGTTGCTGGCTTGCGGCAAGTGCGCGCGCACGCATTCGCCGTCGGTCGTGGCATGCCGTCCCAGTACCGTAAACGGATCGTGATGCCGCGCCTCGACGATGCGCTGAAGTTCTTCGGGGAGGGTGGGTGATACGGTTTCGTGGTCTGTCGCCATAATCAGTTCGCCGTCAATTCTTCGAAGCGGGGTTGCGGTTGGCGATTCTCTACTACAATTGGGCCGGATGCCAGTGTGGTGCGTTGTGGCAGACAGGTAATCAATCCACGGAATCTGCAACATGTTCGTTCCGGAACCCTCGCAACATTTCGTCAATCGTTTAACGCGCGATACGCTGACCTTGATCCTGGCCGGTGGGCGCGGAGCTCGACTGAAACATCTGACCGACGCGCGGAAGAATTGGCGCTCAATATCGAGCGCATAACGCGGGCGAGATGGTTGTCGCGATTCCCGGCGTCATGTATGTTGTTTTTCATGCCGCTTCAATCCGGGGCGGTATCAAGAAATCCGAAGGTGGGTCTCCATGGAACGCGAAGAACTACACAAACGTATCTCGATCGATCCTGATGTCTGCTTCGGCAAGCCACGTATCCGCGGTACTCGCCTTTGGGTCGCGCTGATTCTCGATAACCTTGCCGCAGGCGTGACCGAGAAAGAATTGCTGGAAAACTATCCTGGACTCGTTCACGAAGACGTACTGGCCGCGATCGCCTATGGAGCGGAAATGACGCGCGAGCGCTATGTTCCACTGCCGATCGAGAAAACGGCGTGAAATTCAAGCTCGACGAAAATCTCGGGCTTGCCGCGGCCCGGATTTTGCGCGAGCCGGGACATGATGTCTCGACCGTCGTCGATCAGAAACTTCAAGGCGCAGTCGATCAAACGATTTACGACGTTTGTCTGCGCGAACAGCGTTGTCTCGTCACATTGGACCTCGACTTTGCTAACGTCTTGCGTTTTTCCCCGGAACCGACTGCGGGCATCGTAGTGCTACGCCCGCCGGGTCCGATTCTTGTTAACACTTTGGTATCGCTCACCAAGCAACTCCTTGCCGCCCTCGAACGGGAAAATGTCATCGGCCGACTGTGGATAGTCGAGATGGGTCGGCTTCGCATCCATCAATCGAACACGTTGGACGAATAAATACAGCGTCTCATGATCCAGGCAAGCGCCGCCTCCGATACGATTTTCCGCTCGCATACGGGACAAGCAAAAATCACGACGTCGCAATTCTCACCGCCTCTGCCACCGCGATCTATCGATCACGCTGAATCACCCGGTCACGTTTTGACCGGGTGGGCGTGATAAAAGACGTTGTCTCCGCTTGAACGAGAACTAAAAATGACAGAAGAACGCCTAACTCAATTCATCGCTCACGTGCGCGAAGACCGCGATGGGCAATTTGTAATTCACGAATTGGAAGATCACTTTCCGGTAAAGATTTTTTGCATTCAAATCGACTAGGAATGGGATGTCGAGTTAAGAGAAAACCAAATGATGGATACAGAAGTGCCCCGCTACATTGCTCACCAACGGAAAATGGATGGAGCGACGCAAAGTCTCGAAGCGCATCTGATAGGTGTTGCGAACATAGCCAAATCGCTCGCGGCAAAAATCGGTTTGGATGACCAAGGTGAGCTGATCGGGTTGCTTCATGATCTAGGAAAATACAGCAAGGAGTTCCAGGTGTATCTCCGCTCCGCTGTTGGGCTGCTCAACCCAGATGAGGACGAGGACTTCGTTGATGCGCATGGGCTCAAGGGAAAGGTAGATCATTCCACGGCGGGGGCGCAGCTTGTTTGGGAGGAGCTATCGAAACAAGGAGAAATGGGAAGGTTCGTCGGTCAGATTCTCTCTTTATGCATTGCTTCACACCATTCGGGGTTGATCGACTGCCTTTCTTCAGACGCCAGCAGTTTCGGCACAGATAGATTTACGAAACGAATTAAGAAGCTGGATGACCGTACTCACCTTCA
>JANOOV010000557.1:0-4448 GCA_031421535.1 Gammaproteobacteria bacterium | reverse complement strand
TGTCGCACAGGCGGTTACTATTATTGAGCCGTTTTTACGGGCTTAGCGGGGAGCAGGTTTGATGACACACTGAGAAATGACCCCTCGATTCGCCGCGATCCAGTTGTAAATCGGCCGGCCGAATAATCTGCTAAACACCGGGATATAAAAAAATGGCACCTGCCACCAAAATCCTGGCACCCGTAACACTGCATAGCGATATGCATCGAAGCCGGGAATCGCCACGTTTGAGCCGGTGACCAAGTACAAAGCTTTATCGACTTTTTCACTCGCTACAATGGGAGATGGATCGGTGCGGTAATCCCGCACTCTGATTTGTTGCATGCCGTCATACGCTAAAAAAGTCGCCATGGCACGTTTGCAAAAACCGCAGTGCCCGTCGTAAATCATTTCCATTTTGCCCACGCGCTTGCGCCACCACGTACCCGCTTGTGCATACCAGCCACGCCGCATAAAGGCCAGATGGCCGAACATCATTACAGCGGCGAAATAATACATGCCCATCGATACGGCGATGCCTACATGTAAAAAAAGTGCGGCACCCAGCAGAAAGGGGCGGGTCTTGTAGCCCCAGATCAGAAATGCGTAGGCAACCTCAATCAAAATCGTTCCAAACGCCATCGCATTGACCAGCCAGAAATGTTCCGCCAAAAATCCCATCGGGAAAAACGCGGTTTCATTATTGTTTAAAGCGACCCAAGGCGCTTCGCCCGACCACCACAGTTCGCCAGTAAGCTTTTCAATTCCGGCAGAAAAATAAATAACCGCCATCTGTAATTGCATCAAGCGTTGGCAGGCAAAGCCGCGCTGGCTGGTCGGTAGCGGTGGATGCGCCGCGAGTCCGTGGGCATTTTTAAATTTCCTGACCCAACGTACCCGGTCAAGACTTAATGCACTGCCGATGGGGGCGAGGCACAGGATCAACAACAGCGCGATCAAAACGGTATCGACGCCATAGAACAGAAATTCATTGCGATTGATGTAACTCAGATGCCCGAACAATACCAACCACTTTATCCAGCGGGTCTGCCAGCCCACAAAAAAACAAAAGCACAGCGCCACAAAAACATAGTGAAACGCCAGCAACTGCCAGGCTTGATCAAAATAAGCCAACAAAGAAAAGGAGCGCCAGTCGCTCATTTCCGGAGCCACGGCACGGCTGAACAAGCCCGCGTCACCATACAGCACCAGGACATCCGCAGGCGCGAGCATGACGTAGTTAAAAAACATCAGAAAGCCCACGCCCATGCGAACGACGTCGAGCGGCAAGGTGTGCTTGTCTTGCAGCCAAATGTTCATCCAGATATTGAGCATTCGATTCAACACTGAGCGTACCCAGTAACTCATGGCGCAATCCTTACACGGCAGTACAAAGGTAGGGTCCAAAAACTGATTTTACTAAATTCCCTTCATCGAGCGGGCGCTTACCTTGGCGGTAGTCTTCATGGCTAACCATTCCCTGACTGAGCAAGACAAAATGAATCTCTTTAATGAGGTCCGCTTGATGTTGGCGACACAAAAAATTCGCCACACTTTTATCATAACCACGCTGTTGGCTGTAAGTCGGATCACCCAACAAATACGCATAGAAATTGGTATAGCGAAAATAAGCATGGGCAAATTTTCCACGCGCCCGGGACAGTGGATAGGTTTGCAATTCACCGCTGATCGCGGTCGTTTGATAACTGAGCATACTGCCGGTAAACGGGTTCGGCGAATAAAACGCCCAGGCACGATTCAGATGAAAAATAGCCAAATAATCCTGGTAAACCCGCATCAAATTTTGACGCAAATAACTGTTGCCAAATGGCCCTACGATACTGATCGCTACGACATGCCAGAGGATGAATATCGAGAGTATTGCCAAACCAAATCTATGGGTATGACGTGACCACTGCATGACTTCCCTCCCTAGATTCCAGCCACTTTCTCATACTAAACCACACTGACTAAATTTCGGGTTAATTTACTGCCATGATTACCCACCGACCTTACCGTGCCTCACCCAGCGATCCAGTAACGCGTGTAATTGCTCGCTGCGAAACGGCTTGGGCAAATGATCGTCCATACCGGCGGCGAGGCATATTTCCCGATCACCGTCGAGGGCGTTGGCGGTCAGCGCGATGATGGCGACGCGCGGCTTGTTCTGTATCTGCTCCAGACGTCGGATCTCCGCCGAGGCCTGGTAGCCGTCCATGTTCGGCATCTGGCAGTCCATCAGGATAATGTCGTAGTTCGCGGCCTTGAACGCCGCAACCGCCTGTTCGCCGTCGGTCACGACATCGGCCAGGAACCCCAGCTTGTAGAGACGTGACAGTGCGACCTCCAGGTTGATTTCGTTGTCCTCCGCCAGCAAGATCCGCGTCGTACGCTTCTGGCTTGGCTCGTTGAGTGTGTGTCGCGTCACCGGCGCCGACATCAGCGCGGCGGCGTCCCTGCCCATCACGTGCGCGATGCATTCGAATAATTCACTCTGCCGTACCGGCTTGGTCAAATAGCCTTCGATACCTGCCGCGCGCGCCACCTGTGCATCGCCGCGCATACCGACCGAGGTCAGCATGATGATGCGCACATTCGCGATCTCCGGTTCCTGTTTGATCGCGCGCGCCACCGCGATCCCGTCCATGTCCCGCAGCACCCTATCCAAAACGACAAGCTGATACGGCGTGCCCTTGCGTGCGGCAATGCGCAGCATTTCCAGCGCTGGCAGGCCGTCGGCGGCCGCATCATTGTCCACCCCCCACGGCATCATCTGGTGGTGCAGCACTTCACGATTGGTCGCATTGTCGTCGACGATGAGCGCGCGCAATCCGTTGAGGTCGTAACGCGGCGGCGAGACTGTTTCGGCAGTCTGTTGGGCGAAGCGGGCGGTGAACCAGAACGTGGCGCCGCCGCCCAACTGACTGTGCACGCTCATGGCGCCACCCATGGCTTCCGCGAGTTGGCGCGAAATAGTCAAGCCCAGCCCCGTGCCGCCATAGCGGCGCGTGGTCGAACCGTCCGCCTGGGTAAATGCCTGGAAGATGCGCTGCTGCGCTTCGGGCGAAATGCCGATGCCGGTGTCGCGGACCTCGAACCGCAGCAGGGGGGAATCATCTGCGGATGGCTGTGCCAGTACGCGCAACGCCACTTCGCCCCGCTCGGTGAATTTGAGCGCATTGCCGACCAGATTGCACAATATCTGGCGCAGCCGCCCCGGGTCGCCGCGCACCCGAGTACGCACGTCATTTTCGATCAGGCCGCTGATTTCGAGCCGTTGCTTCGCGGCGGCTTCGGCAAACAGTTCGCACACATCCTCCGCGACTTGGCGCACGTCGAAATTGACCTGTTCGAGTTCCAGCTTGCCCGCCTCGATTTTGGAAAAGTCGAGAATGTCATTGATGATCGTCAGCAACGCGTCACCCGACTGACGCACCGCGTGCGCGTATTTTGCCTGTAGCGGGGTCAGTTCGGTTTCGATCAGCAGATCACTCATGCCGATCACGCCGTTCATCGGCGTGCGGATTTCGTGGCTCATATTGGCGAGGAACTGCGACTTGGCGCGGTTGGCCGCTTCCGCTTGTTGCGCCAGATCGAGCGCCTTGCGCGTGGCTTCCTCCAGCTCACGCGTGCGCTGCTCGACCGAATGCTGGTAGTCGCTCACCTGCGTGCGGTAGGTGCGCAGTTTGCCGAGCATGTCGTCATAGGCGCGCGCGAGCGTTTCAATTTCGTCACCGGTGCGGATGTTGATGCGGTGATCCAGATCCCCCAGCGCCACTGCCTGAGACACGCGCGCCAGCTCGAGGATGGGCGACACGATGCGGCGGCTGAGCAGCAGGCTGAGCACGATACCGAAGGTGCCGAATACCGCAATCGCGGTCAGACTGGTCCACAGCACGTTGTTGCGGCGTTGCTCGATCTTTTCCAGAGAATTACCGATTTGCACGTAGCCAATGGTTTCGCCACCGCTACCAGCGGCGAGCTCTGCCATCTCGTTCGACGCGGCCCCCACGCCGCGTCCCACCGTAGCGATGAAATCGTAGTGGCCGGTATCACCGGATACCGCACGGTACTCTGTAAACGAGACGCCGGGATACGCAGTCGGCTGCCGCGCGTGTGCGAACTGCGGAATCTCGCCGACCGGATGCAGCATGTTGGTCGCAATAACACGGCCAAACTTGTCAAAAAATCTCACGTAGTCGACATCGGCGCGAGTACGTAAAGTTTCGATGACCGGCTCGAAAGCCGCTGCATTTTCGGTGTAGATCCCAAACTCGGCGTTTTGCGCCACCACCGTCGCCAGCGCGGCGCCCTCGGCGATCGCTTCTTTGTTGACCGCCGCCACCTCGCGGTAAAACAGCAACGCTCCGGTACCTACCGTCGTAATGAACACCAGCAGAATCATCAAGGTGTTGATGCGGGTGGCGAGACGGAAGCGGGCCGGAGGGTACGTGATACTCACTCGATCA
>JANOOV010000556.1:0-4345 GCA_031421535.1 Gammaproteobacteria bacterium | reverse complement strand
GGTCACGCAATTCGATACGCCATTGTCGCTCGCCACCGAAATACTCACGCGCGACTACCACGAGTGCGGGGCGCGCGGCAGCCCGAAATTTCTAGTCGTCGTGCCGCGCCCCCTCGCAGCGGAGATGCTCAAAACGAATAGCAGTGCAAAACGCCAGGCACGGCACATCCGCAATTAGATCCTAGCGCTGCTTCACAGCGGCCCTTCCGCAGCCTATAGGGAATAATCCAGGCTCTGAAAAATTTGTATAGAGGCATGCAGAATTATGCCTTGCCTGTTCCAATACCGAACACTTAAACTGCGCTGATTTTTCAAATTCTTAGCAGCGGTTTTGAGTACGCATCTTATTTGCGACACTGCTTGGTTCGTTGCTTCGCACCACAGGAGTAAACCATGAGTATTTCCCGCCGGGAATTCCTGGAGCTGCTGGCGATTGCCAGCGTGGCTGGAATCGATATTTCCAACCGCGCCCATGCCAGCCAGGACAACGCCTACGACCTGCCTCCGTTTGGCAATGTTTCCCTGCTGCACTTTACCGACTGCCACGCCCAGCTACTTCCGGTTTATTTCCGTGAACCGCATGTCAATCTCGGCATCGGCGCGATGCAAGGGCAGGCCCCCCATTTGGTGGGTCGCCATTTACTGAAAAAATTCAACATCCCCGAAAACTCGCTTGAAGCCTATGCGATGACGCCGCTGGGCTATGTCAATGCGGCGCGTAAATACGGCAAAGTCGGCGGCTTTGCCCATCTGGCAACGCTGGTGAAAAAACTGCGCGGCCAACGACCTGGCTGCTTGCTGCTCGATGGCGGCGACAATTGGCAAGGTTCCGCCACATCGTTATGGACGCGGGGTCAGGACATGGTGGAGGCGTCCTTGTTACTGGGCGTAGATATCATGACCGGGCACTGGGAGTTTACCTACGGAGCGGATCGCGTCAAGCAGATCATCACCAACAGCCTTGAAGACAAGATGGAGTTCCTCGCGCAAAACGTCGTCGACAATGAATGGAGCGAACCGGTGTTCAAGCCCTACGTGATTCGCGAGATCAATCGTGTTCCGGTGGCCATCATCGGTCAGGCTTTCCCCTACACCCCCATTGCAAATCCGCGCCACCTGATTCCCGACTGGAGCTTTGGCATTAACGAAGAGCGCATGCAGGAAAATGTCGACAAGGTGCGCGCGGCGGGCGCTCAAGTCGTCGTGATTTTGTCGCACAATGGCATGGACGTGGACCTTAAAATGGCCAATCGGGTACGCGGCGTTGATGTAATTCTGGGCGGCCATACCCACGATGCGGTACCTGCTCCAATCCTGGTGGACAACGGCAGCGGCAAAACCATCGTGATCAATTCCGGATCCAACGGCAAATTCCTCAGCGTGCTGGACATGGACGTGAAAGGCGGCAAGCTGCGCGATTTCCGCTTTAAACTGTTACCGGTATTTTCCAATCTGCTCGAACCCGACAAGGACATGCGCACGCTGATCGAAAAAGTACGCGCCCCTTACAAGACGAAACTGGAAGAAAAATTAGCGGTGACCGAAGACTTGCTCTATCGCCGGGGTAATTTTAACGGCACCTTCGACCAGCTCATTCTCAATGCGATGATGGAAGTCAAAGACGCCGAGATCGCGTTCTCACCGGGTTTTCGCTGGGGCACGACCTTGCTGCCGGGTGACGCCATCACGTTTGAACACGTGATGGACCAGACCTCCATCACCTACCCGGCCACCACGCTTAACGAACTGACCGGCGAGCGCATCAAAGAAGTACTCGAAGATGTTGCCGACAACCTGTTTAACGTCGATCCTTACTACCAGCAAGGCGGCGACATGGTGCGTGTCGGCGGCCTGAAATTCACCATCGACCCGAACGAAAAAATCAGCAAACGCATCAGCAATATGGAATTGAAGGGCAAACCCATCGTCGCCAGCAAAAAATACAAAGTTGCCGGTTGGGCCAGTGTGCAGGAATCGGTCAAGGGCGAACCCATTTGGGACGTGGTTGCGAACTACCTGCGGCACAAAAAAACGGTACAAATTAAAACGGTGAACGTGCCGGTAATTAAAGGCTTCAAAGGCAACCCGGGCGTGGAGTCGGTGTAACTCCGCACGTTCTCGCAGCGTATAAATTGCAAGATAAAAACGGCCCCGATTGGGGCCGTTTTGCGTCCTCTTCCGCACGGCCAAACCGTGCAAAACGCTTACTTCATGCTCACGGCCACAAAGCGGCTGGTCAGGGTCGCGCTGCTGTCAACATACGCACCGCTGCCGATCACAGCTTCGATTTTTGCGCTGGCGCTCAGGCGTGTCTGAATGCCGTCCGTGAAATCAGCGAACGTGGTGTACATCTGTGTGACCCCGGCAAGTTTCACAAAGTACATGCCGTCGTCGGCGCTGGCCGGTTTGATGATCGGTGTTTTTCCGCCCAGGTCGGTCTTGATGCCCGCGCGCCACACTTCATGCAGCGGTGAACCGGCAAGGTTCAAGGTCAGGCCCGTTGCGGATACGACGCTGAACGCAGTAGCAGATGCTGGCACCCAGCTGACGTACAGGCTGGCCCGCACATCCTCAACATCGACCAGGGTCTGCGCGATGAAATCCTTGGGCGCGAACCCGAACGATTTTACGAAGCCGCGCACCGCCGCCGGGCTGCCGGTCACCAGGCTTGACAGTTCCAGGCTGCCGGTATCGATTTCATAATTGGCCGGGCTGGCATCGCTCGCGGGGTCGGCGCCGGTGCCGGTGAAATCAAATAACGCGACCCGACGCCCGGAGATCGTTTGCAGGTTCAGCACCAACGTGCTGTTCACGCTGTCGGTCGAAATCACCGTGCCGCGCAACGTCGTCAGCAACATACGCACGCTGCCGTTGGTTGCATCCAGCTTCAAACTGCCGGGATTGGTATCCGTCAACTCGCCGTGCACGGTGACACGCTGGCCGACTGAAATGTCGCCGATGCCGAATAAATCTCTGGAAAGCTGGCGATGCACCTTGGTCGTGGTTGCGACTGTCACAGTGACTTCATCGTTGAAAATCATACCGCCGCCTTTGCGCACCAGGGTCGCACCCTTCACCGTCAACGTCGTGCCGACGCGTTTGATCACGTCGCCGGTTACGACATCCAGCGTTCCACCCGGCACACTGGACCCGGCATACACTTCGCGCGCTTCAAAACGGCGCGGATTGAATTTCAGATCGCCAATCGCGACGATCGCCGTGAACGTCGCCATCGTGTTCAGGGTTTTCAGGCCGCTGGAACCGTCGTAGGTCACGCCGTTAATTTCAAATACCGTCGCGGCGCTGGTGATGACGTTCATCGCACCAAAACGTTCGTGCCGGTCGGTGTCTCGCAAACCATGTGCAAACGGGCGCAGCGCAAGCTCAAAGCTGCTGTTCGCAACGTCTACGGATTTCAACGCCCCGCGCATGCGATGCAACTTGGGTTTGTGCGACTCGATTTCAGCCAGCAGGTACGGCTCGACCACCACGCTGCTCAAGTCGTCGCTGACGGTATTGGACGCTTTCAGATCAAAGTCCAGCGTCAGGCTCGCCGGAACACCCGGAGCAATCACCAACCTGCGCTTCTTGCCTTCAAACTTGACATTAACTTCCAGCGTCGTAATCGCGTTGCCCTTGGCATCCACAATGTTGCTGACTTGCATCGCCTTGCCGTCGGCGCCTTCGACCTGGATATTCGCGGCGCTGTAATCCAGCGTCATTTTGGCGCTGGTGTACGCGCCGTTGGGAACCGTCGCGGCGGTAAAGAATTCCGTCAGCTCGGTGTATTGCGCGAAGTCCACCGTGGTCGCTACGGGCACGGTCTCGACAATACTGCCATTGGCATGGGTGAGCGTGAGCGATTTCACGTCGACGCTGTAGCTGATGAAATCGCCTTTGGCATCGGTGAGGCCAATCGCCAGGTCGCTGCCGGAAGTACCCGCTGCGTTATCGGTAGCCTTGCCGCATGCGGGTAATACCAGCACCGCCGCCGCCAATGTCAGTGCGGCAAATCCGCTGGCGACGCGCGCCAGCAAGCGTTTTAACTCTGGAAAAAATGTGGACCACGTCATAGTGCGTTCTCCTGTGTTAAGTGACCGGGTCATGCCGTACATCGGCATATCCAACCCGCTGCTCAAGAAATTTACCGGGTACTAAGCAGGAGAAAACGCACGAGTTGTGTTTCGGTTGACAGCGATTATTATTCGTCCCATGTCCAGGTCATTCCGGCACTGGCGAATCCGGTGGCGGCGTTGCCGTCCGCGCGGCTGCGCCCGGCGCGCGCAAATACCGTCCACGCACGTGACACATCCCAACTCAAATTAACGGCGGCGCCTTGCGCGAC
>JANOOV010000555.1:0-3230 GCA_031421535.1 Gammaproteobacteria bacterium | reverse complement strand
GCGTAACCCAAAATAACCGGCTCGGGTAGGGAGTTGTCGTAGGGGTAGTCTTCAATGGTCTTTCTATTAACGAGCAACGAGCGCGGCATTTACATCTTCAACTGAAATGCGGCGCTCGAACATGCGCCGGATCGCGTGCTGCCGGAATACCAGCTTCATGCAGTCACCTCGTTCCGTAGCGGTTTCACGCCCGCTCCAGCCTTAAAAAACCCGCAGTGACGCGGGCTGTTGGATTTTACTGGACTGCCTTGGATTGATATTTTGGTACGGTAGAGGAATCGAACTGTCGTCTTAACACATTGTTCCGTATGCCTTGTGCGTGATGCATTTTGTTAACATACCCCTGAATATACCCCCAGCAGTGTGACGCTACCCCGCCGCAGAGAACATTGAAGGAACTGAATCCGGGAGCTTTCCACCGGCAGGGTGGAGGCATCAAGGATTAGATGCCTGCGCCGCTACCGTCATTGACGGTATGCATACGTTTATGCATACTTTAATCATGCGCGTCACGTTCGATCCAAAGAAAGCCGCTCGCAATCTGAAAAGCACAGCGTTTCCTTGGCGGATGCCGCGTTAATCTTCGACGGCTTCTATCTGACCCATGAAGACGACCGCGAACGCTACGATGAACAGCGGTTCGTGAGTGTCGGACAAGCCGTCAACGGGGTCGTGGTGGTGATCCACACCATCGTGGCCGATGACCACATTCACCTGATATCAGCCCGGAGGCAGAACCCTATGAAGCGCGTCACTACTGGAAAAAATACGCACGGTACAGCAGCCGATGACGTTCCGCCGCTCTCCAAGCGACAGCTTGCCAAGTTGCGGCCGGTGATGCCGGTGAGCAAGGGCAAAACGCGCATCACCATCATGATAGACGACGACGTGCTGGCCTTCTTCCGTGACCGCGCGGAACACGATGGCATCGGGTATCAGACCTTGCTTAACGACATGCTGCGCAACGGCATGGCGGAACGGGAAGGGACACTGGAAAAAACTTTGCGGAAAATTGTTCGGGAAGAATTGCGCAAGGCCCCCATCGCAGCGTGATATGAAAAAACTCGCAAATGTTCCTCCGCATTACGTCCCGTTTTGCAAACGGCCCACGATATGAACTTGGAGGATTACCGCTGATGAAATCTCTACGCGATCCACGGCGCAAGCCCACGCACCCCGGCGCGATATTGCGGGAGGATGTGCTGCCCGCGCTGAACATGACGCAAGCGGAATTTGCGCGACGCTTGGGTGTCAGCCGCTTAAGCGTGTCTGAATTGCTCCACGAAAAGCGTGCCCTGTCGCCCGATATGGCGTTGCGCATTGCCAAGCTCATCAACACTACGCCGGATAGCTGGCTGCGCATGCAGCAAACTTTAGACCTTTGGGAACTGAAACAGAAACCCGCGCGCTATAAGCACATTCAGCCGGTCGCGGCGTAGCGTGAGAGTCAATCGATGGCGTTGCCCATCACCGGACAATAACGGCAATAAAAAACCCGCAGTGACGCGGGTTGTTGGATTTTACTGGACTGCCTTGGATTGATATTTTGGTGCGGGTAGAGGAATCGAACAGTCAATTTAAGGCATTGTTCTGTATGCCTTGAGTGTGATGCGCTTTTGGAACATGCCCCCAATAATGCCCCCAGCGGGGTGCTGCTACCCACACTACCCAGGGCGTTGCGCGGTGATCCCGGTCAAGGTTCCGCCCGTTGCGCCGATGTAACTCATAGCGTTACACTGCGACGGTGATTAAGGGCTTCGCGCACAAGGGACTGGAACGATTCTTCGTGAAGGATGATCGCCGCTTGCTGGACGCGAAGCAGCTACCCCGGATAGAACACATTCTCGACGCACTGGAACACGCGTCATCGGTCGCGGAACTGGATATTCCCGGCTTCAGGCTCCACAAGCTCACCGGCAACCGTAAGAACACATGGAGCATGAGAGTCACGGGCAACTGGCGCATCACCTTCCGTTTCGAGAATGGCGACGCTCACGACGTTAACCTTGAGGACTACCACTAATGGACTCACTACGCAGCAAAGCACGACGCCCGACGCATCCCGGCGCGATCCTGCGCGACGATGTGCTGCCGGAACTGAAACTCACTCAAGTAGAATTTGCCGACCGTCTGGGCGTATCGCGGCGCACCGTATCCGAAATTCTCCATGAACGTCGCCCCATCACGCCGGATATGGCCGTGCGGCTTGGCAAGCTGTTGGGGAACGGCCCCGGTCTTTGGCTACGCATGCAGCAAACCTTAGACCTTTGGGAACTGGAACGAAAACCCGCGCGCTATAAACACATTCAGCCGGTCGCGGCTTGAGATTCACGTCGCTGCTATTCGCATTGAGCAAGTTACCCTCATACTTACCCTCGCATGTTTCGTTCTGCTAGTTGTGCCTTTCAGAATTCGCCCCGGTTTAATCATCAGCAAGGAGTGCCCATCAGTTGTCATCGGTTCCCGATTGCCGAATACCAAGTTCGACTGCTAGCGTAATTTTCTCCCGCAACTGTTTTGCCCGTTCATCGCCGGTTATGCAGCCCAGCATCCAAAAACATGCATTGCACCGCCATGCCTCGTACTCTTTGCTATCATCACCATTTTCGACAGCAATCTTACTTAACTCCCAAATGTCTCTATACGGTGCTACTGCTGCCAACTGCATTTGCAGACGGTATATGCTCTCCCACGCTTCATCCAGTTTTTGCTTGAGACGACCAACCTCGTGCTGGCCCAGAACCCAACCGCCCACAGCCATAGCAAAGATAAATGTCCCGAAATTAAAGTCGAAGTCAAAATCAAAATTAAAGTCAAATACTGTAGAGGGATCTCGAAAAACTAAACGGTCCAAAGCAAAGCCTATCGCACCAATAATCCAAAACCATTTGCTCTCACTCAATTTCTTTGCCTTCTGTACGTTTTCTTCCAACGCATGCTTCATTAAAAACTGGCGCAACGCCTCATCGCAAACAGCTAAAGCTTCATCCCTTCTGCGTAAGAACTCCAATCTCTCACCCTCGGAAAGATCGGTATATTGAAAAGAGTCGTTCATGGGCTTCCTTCTTTTTTTCGTATTCTAACCACGGGCATTATGTCTTAGGTGATGAACAAAGCGCCTGATGCCCGCGCAAACTCTCGGACCTGTTGCCGTTGCTCATCAAGCTGCCGCTGTAATTCACGCATCTCACGCGAATACAAACCATGCTTCAGGGAGTTCTGGCTTGCAC
>JANOOV010000554.1:0-3907 GCA_031421535.1 Gammaproteobacteria bacterium | reverse complement strand
TCCCGGTTTTCACGAGAAATTTTATTTCGCACCCGGCGACCTGGGCTTCACGCCCATTACGACGTCGGTCGGGCGCCTGGGCGTGCTGGTGTGCTGGGACCAGTGGTATCCGGAAGCCGCGCGCCTGATGGCGCTCGCCGGTGCCGAGCTGTTGCTCTACCCCACCGCCATCGGCTGGGACCCGCGCGACGCACGCGCCGAGCAAGCGCGCCAGCTCGATGCCTGGGTGACGATTCAACGTGCGCACGCCATCGCCAACGGGCTGCCGGTGCTGGTGTGCAACCGCACCGGGCTGGAAACCGACCCGTCACACCACACCCACGGCATTCAATTCTGGGGCAACAGTTTTATCGTCGGCCCGCAGGGTGAATTCCTCGTGCAAGCGGTTAGCGATCAAGCGGCGGTATTGATAACTGAAATCGATTTGGACCACAGCGAAACCGTACGCCGCATCTGGCCGTTTCTGCGCGACCGGCGCATTGATGCGTATCAGGATTTATCGCGGCGTTTCAGGGACTGACAGCAGGCCCTATTGAGGTAGGCGCTAAATGCCTGAAGTGGCATACTGCACGCTAGCAGCCTGTCGGACTTAGGATGGCGGGGCTGCAAAAGCGGGAAGGCGGTCCATAACAGCGCAAATTTTCGTTAAATAGGCCAGCTATTCGCCTCAAATTTGCGCTGTTCTGTCCTCGCCCTCCCACTTTTTCGCTCCACACCACCTAAGTCCGACAGGCTGCCAGATCAATATCGTAACGAGTATTCAATCCACGTTAAGGAGGTCACCATGATCAAAAACGTCAACACTGTCGACCAAGTCGTGCGCATTGTGCTGGGACTGGCGTTGATCAGCCTGGTCTTTATCGGACCACAAACGCCGTGGGGATGGGTTGGCCTCATTCTGGTGGCGACCGGCGCCATGAATTTCTGCCCGATCTACCGCATGCTCGGTTTAAGCACGATTAAAAAAACCGCACCGTAGCATTTATTGTTTCCGGTCGGCGGCGCCGGATGATCCGGTCGCTCCGCTGCGACACTGTCAAACAACCATGAAATTCCCAGACCCGCTGTGAACACATTTTTACTGCTCGCCATTGCGGCATCCGTGGTACTGCTCCTTGTCGAAGGAGCATTTTTGATACGGATGTCAGCGGAAAAAATCCACGCCCTTCTCAGGCGCAGCATCCTGGTCGCCATTGCCTTGGTCATCTTGTCCCAGGTCATCTTCGGTACCTGGCACTGGATGTTCACGCCGGCCGCATTGTTGCTGCCGTTTATTGACCGCGTCTATGCGAAGTTACGCGCCGTTTTGCGTCGGCTGGATCTTACTGCGCCGTGGCGCCGCATGGCACAACGGTTCACGTTAAACCGGCAGCGTCGCAGCGTTTCCGCAGCCGCACGCGCCAAAGCGCAATCATCCCGCGAGCAACAACATAACGCGGCGGCGCGCCATGTCGACATGACGCGCGATCAGGCGCTGAACATCCTTGGCCTGAGCCGCCGCGCCGGGCTACAAGAAATCAAAGACGCACACCGACGCCTCATGCGCATCATGCATCCGGATCGCGGCGGGAGCAGCGAACAGGCCGCGCAAGTCAACCGTGCCAAGGATGTGCTCACCAATAATAATTAGGGCGGGTTACCAGCCCCCTCAATAGAAAAGGCGCGTTACCGTTTCCGGTAACGCGCCTAAGCGGTGGTACCTACACCTGTTCCGTCATCAAACCTTGAACAATTGCGTCCGCAAGCGATCCACTTTACGTTGCAGCGGCTCATCGGTTTCCAGCTTCTTCTTCAAACGTGCGGCGGCGACTGAAACACTCGAGTAGTGTCCCACTTTCAGCGACTTCGCAATGGACAACAAGCTGTATCCTCCCGGACTGCGCGCCAGCGCCATAGCCACCTGACGCGGCAGGTTGCCCTGGCTGCGCCCACGGAAGCTGAGCTGTAAATGATCAAGCTTGACTTTAAACGCATCCGCAACCTGCTTGTAAATCTCGGGCAGTGCAGGCACGTTACCGGCCGGTTTGCCACCCTTCTTCGGTGCGGCTTTCACACTTGCTTTCGCAGTCTTGCGGAATGCGGTATCGCCGCGCACTGCGTCGATGTGCTTGCGTGAATAAAAGTGCTGTGTCTCTTCATCAACGCCTTGCGCAAGGAACTTGGCATAGGTCGCGCCGTTTACTTTCGCCAGGGCTTTGGTGTTCAACCAGGCTGGCGCCTTGATTCCACCCACTTGCGCACGGCAACTGGACCATGGGTATTGGTCGGGTTTCGCGGCTTGTTCAGTGACGACCGGAACGTAATGAATATAACGTGCAGTGGCACCCAGCAAAGTGGCTTCATCGATCAACACGGCTTTGTAGCGGCCACGAAACAACTGGCCCTTGCCGCCAAAACGTTTGTTGCAACGTTGTGTGAACACGCCGTTGAGCTGGCGCATGGTGCGGCTGAGATTGGCGCGCGGCGTGCGAATCAATAAATGGTATTGATCTGGCGCTACGCAATAGGCGTGAACCTCGACGCCGTACGTTTCAGCCGTTTGCTGCACGACTTCGAGAAACAAGTCGCGATGTTCTTCAGTCTTGAATACCGGGCGGCGACGCGCAGCCATGCTGAATACGTGATACCAAGCGCCGGGATATTCGATACGTAAGGGTCTGGGCATGCTACTTCCTCTGTTGGCAGAAAATCTGGGAACGCGATTCTAAAACCATGTCATGGTGAAACACAAACGCTAATACGCAATGACACTCACATCGTCGCTACTTGAATAATGCAGTAATGCGGCAGGAAAATACCCAACGATTACACGTGACCGACTTTCGGCAATAATTTTTATTCGCGGAAAATGAAAATATTTTGACAACAAGCGTGCGGCTGACACTCACGCACGAAAAATAAAATACACCGCACCCAGTAAGCAAAGACCCGCCCAGAGGTAGTCGAGCTTGAGCGGTTGGTGCATGTAAAACAACGCGAAGGGCACGAATACCGAGAGCGTAATGACTTCCTGAAGGATCTTAAGCTGCGACAAATCCATTTCCGTGTAGCCGATGCGGTTGGCCGGTACTTGCAACAGATATTCAAACAGCGCAATGCCCCAGCTCGCCAATGCGGCGATGTACCAGGTCTGTCCGCCGAGATTTTTCAGATGCGCGTACCACGCGAACGTCATGAACACATTGGAGCAAATCAACAGCAGCGTGGTTTGTAACAGCACCGGCATTGGAATTCCTTTAGCGGTAAAGTCAACAACCGCTCAGCGCGGTTGGCGAGCCAGGCG
Source organism: Gammaproteobacteria bacterium (assembly GCA_031421535.1). Lineage (GTDB taxonomy): Bacteria > Pseudomonadota > Gammaproteobacteria > SG8-11 > SG8-11 > UBA6921. Next base: position 624 of record JANOOV010000554.1, on the reverse strand, counting down.
ACGCGGCGGTTTTTTTGCCGGGAGGCGGCGCGCTGCCGCAAGCGCGTCGCGCGCCCACTCGCGTAACCGGCTGGCATCTTCCAGCACCTCCACCGGTACGCAGTAGTATTGCAAAATCGTCGGGCGATGCGCGAACGGCTTGAAAGCAACCGAACCGGCATGCAGAAACGCCGCACGATTGGCGTCGTCCACCTTCAGGTACAAGGTGTCTTTATGGACGATGGCGAAGAAAATTTCATCACAATAAATGCCGACACCACCGAACATGCGGCGCGCGCACAGCAGGCCTAACCCCGCCAGTTGGTCCAGAATGAATTGGGTAGATTCGCTGGTCATGACCGCCGCGATAATAGCGAGAGAAACAACATGAGGAAAGACGAACCGCGCTTGACGGCTCAGGCCGCAGACGCGGTCGCGTTGCGCGCGGTCAAACCGCTTTCCAGAAAAAACACATCGAAGCCGCGCTCACTCATCAGAAATGCCGCCGACGAACTGCGCGCTCCCGAATCGCAATAGATGACATATTTTTTGGCCGGATCAAGGCTGGTCATTTTTAAACGCAAAATATACAACGGTACGTTGACACTGCCGGGCAAGTTTTCATTTTGATGTTCGCTCTCGAGG
>JANOOV010000553.1:0-2513 GCA_031421535.1 Gammaproteobacteria bacterium | reverse complement strand
GGAGAAAAGCGTAGTTTTCCGGAGACTAATTGCTGCACGAATTTCCCTTCATTTACAGTCGCGCCGTCGTATTCAGAATCGCCTTGACTGCGCAGTGCGGAAGCGTCCAATTCAGTGCCGTTGGCAAAACGGTGCCCGGCGCGCAGTGCGGCAGATTGTTCCTGATAGCCATCGGTGTCCGGCTCGTTGGTGAAACAACCCCCGCCGTTGGGTGATCCGCTGCACGCATTAAAGCCCGCCGTACGCAGTTTGCTTATATTCGCGTTGAACCAGCTATCGTTGGTCGCGCCGTTAAGCCCTGCGTCAAGCTTGTAGGTGTGATGATTACCCGCACCGATGCTGAAGCTGGGGGTAACCGGACCTTGACCTTTACGTGTAAATATCTGGATGACGCCGCCGACGGCTTCCGATCCGTACAAGCTTGACAGGGGTCCGCGCACGACTTCGATGCGCTCCACCTGATCGACCGGGATATTTTGTATTGCTGCGATTCCGGCAGTCGCAGAACCGATTTTGATCCCGTCCACCAGCACCAGAACATGGCCGGAATTGGTGCCGCGCATATAGATTGAAGTGTGTTTCCCCGGTCCGCCGTTGTTGTCGATGTTGATGCCGGGAATTCCGCGCAACGCATCCTGCACCGACTGAACTTGCTCACGCTCCAGATCAGCACGTGTGATCACCGTAACCGAGGCCAGTGTTGCGTCGGCGCTTTGTGCCGTGCGCGTGGCGGTGACGATGACCGGGGGGACGAGCATGGCAGGTTCGTCTGCCGCGAAAATTGAAGTGCAATTAGCTACCAGCAGCAGCGCTGCCGGACAATGGAACATACGCATTTTTTTCTCCCGCGCGCACCCGCGCAAACAACAGAGTTGAGTGATGCGGGCATGCGGAGGAATAAAAAACGCGAGCGCGACACGGCTGCACTCGTGGTATCGCCCTCCGCAATACCCGATGTACATGCACAGGCCGGTCTCCGGGCTCACGAGCGGGAAGTTACATTTCCCTCGATCCGCGCCTTCCCATGTTTTTCAACACAGTGGCATGCTGCGGATCTTTGACTCGTTTACCGTTGCGGGGGCAGCGCCGGGATGGTTCGTGATGAACCCACCGGCTTCCCGTTTAACCCCAGCGACACAATGTCGTGGGGAACCTGTAGCAATGAGGCGCGGACTCTAGCCGTTGAGCGGCTGCAATGTCAATAATTGAAAGCGTGTACGGCAGGCACGCCTTACCTCGGGCCGGTCTTGTGTCGCAAGACGCTCTTGCTTGACCTGATTTTGCAAAACCCCGATCATAGCCCGCTTCCCGTACCCGGAGGGTTCCGGGTCGGGCGTGTTGACCATGAGCCATATTTTTAATTTCCAGGAGCACCATGAACGCCGCTGACAAGAAACGGCTGTTGCGCGAAATGTTGTTTGCGCGACGCTTCGAAGAGCGCTGTTACGAAGCCTATATGGAGCGCAAGGTAGGCGGCTTTTTGCATTTGTATCCCGGCCAGGAGGCGTGTTGTTTTGGCGTGATGGAAGCCGCGCGCCCCGGTCACGATTACGTGATCACCGGTTATCGCGATCACGTGCACGCGATCAAATGCGGCGCCGATCCCAAGGCAGTGATGGCTGAGCTGTACTCGAAAGAAACCGGTTGCAGCAAAGGGCGCGGCGGTTCGATGCACATCTTCGACGTGCAGCATCGCTTCATGGGTGGCTATGCGCTGGTTGGCGGGCCGTTCCCGTTGGCGGTCGGCATGGCCAAGGCCATCAAGATGAAAGGCGGCGACGAGATTTCAATCTGTTTCTTGGGCGACGCGGCCAATAACCAGGGCACCTTCCACGAAAGCCTGAACATGGCGGCGCTATGGAAACTACCGGTGTTGTTCGTCTGTGAAAATAATCTGTACGGCATTGGAACGCGCATCGATCGTTCGACCGCAGTTACCGAGCAGTACAAGCGCGTGTGCGGTTACGACATCCCGGCCTCGCAGGTGGATGGTCAAGACATTGAAGTGGTCTACAACGAAGCCAAAAAAGCCGTGGATCACGTGCGTTCCGGCAAGGGGCCGTACTTTCTGGAATTGCTGACCTATCGCTTCCGGGGTCACTCGATGTCCGACTCCAACAAATACCGCTCCAAGGAAGAAGAAGAAAACTGGGCCAAGCGCGATCCGCTGTATATTTTGAAAACCCGGCTGATTGCGGCCAAGGAATTGACTGAAGTGCAATACCAGAAACTGGACAAAGACATCATCGAAGAGATCGAGAAGGACATTATTCCGTTCGCTGAAAACTCGCCTGAACCGAAGGTGGAAGAGTTGACCAAATACGTGTTCGGCGAGAACGATCCGTATGTGCGCGGAGGTGCGCGCTAATGGCTGAGATCTTTTTTTGGGAAGCCGTGCGCCGCGCGCATGACGAAGAAATGGCGCGCGATCCGTTGGTGATCTGCATGGGTGAAGACGTCGGCGTGGTCGGCGGCACCTACAAGGCGACGCAAGGTTTGTACGACAAATACGG
>JANOOV010000552.1:0-8699 GCA_031421535.1 Gammaproteobacteria bacterium | reverse complement strand
AGTATGCGTATTTTTTCGCACCAATTGGATCGGCGCGTCTACCACCAAAAACTGTTCATCGAAGCGCTTACCCGACTGGAGTTACTGCCCGCGCTGTTATCTTTCGCTCTAGTGCTGTGCGTCGGCAACGTGTCGGCGATGGGCAACTATCCTGAAGCCAACACCTGCTCCCAAGACAAGCCCTACTACGCCGTGTGCACCGCCGGCAGCCATAACCTGCAAGGCTGGGTCGGCAAATGCCAGGCGAACCGGGAAGACGCGCAGCGGGAAGCCGACGCGCACGCACAAAAATCCCATGTCGGTGTAATGCAGTGGACCGGCGTCACGCGCATCAACCACGCGGCGAAATATCGCAATAGCGGATTGCCACCGTGACGGGAAATCTCCACAAAATAAAATGTCTTATTCAGGCTGCTAGGCCAACCTATAAAAAAGCCCCGTCCCTTTCGGAACGGGGCGCCGCAACACGCGGCCATGAGTTTGATGCTATTGCAACTCGCCTTCGATGACGGCCGGTGCGGCGGTGACCAGCGGTTTATCGGTGAGCGAGAAGCTGACCGTGCCGATTTCCGACGCGGTCGGCAGCGGCAACGTGTCTGCAAGACCAGCCACATTCAGCGTGCTACACGCAGACAGGTCGGCCGGATTTAACGGGTTCGCTGCACGCATGCTTTGCTCTTTCTCCATGCCTTTGGTGACGAAGGTATTCACGCCGTCGGTCAGGCCGGTGTTGTCTGCCAGTGTGACCGACGCATGCCAGCGGCCATCCGCGTCATCTACCCAAGGAAAGCCCCACAGCTCGCCGAGACCGCCGTATTGCAGACGGAATTTCTTGAGGTTGAACGTAGCGTCACCGTTAGCATCGTTCGCCGTTTTATGCTCGTAGTTGAACTCCAATGGCTTGTCGAAAGCGGCGTAGCTGCCGTCGGAATTTTTCGTCACCGTGACCAGCTGGTTCCAGTTTTTCGATCCTGATTCCCAACGATAGGAATCGGTGGCTTCGTATACCAGCCAAGGTTGGGTTTCGTCTGCCAGGCGGGTCTTGACCATTTCTCCGGTATTGACACCCCAGTCGTGACCCACGGCGGTCAGGTTCAAACCGGCGAAGCTGACCAGGGCGGTAGTGTGGTCCTTCACCACCAGGTTGCCGTTCTCCAGGCGCGCGGTATAGGTGTAGGGCGTGACACTACCGGTCGTCGAATCAGGCATGGGATTGGGGTGATACAACTGCGATTCGTTGCTGCCCATCGCATTCACTTGGGTTTGAGTGAGCCCGCCCTTCAGGCAGCGCTCGTAGCAGTAGAGGTTGACAACGCCCGTGAATAGCGGGTTGTTGGGCAGTACAAAGTCCTGTGTGTACAGCGTCACTTTACGTTGCGCCGGAATCGTTACCGCCGTGTCGTGCAGGTAAGTGATATTGCCGCCCAGCGCGTCCGACCACAGCCACAGATACTGACCGTCGTTCAGTGGCAGCGGCGCTGCTGCCGCGACATCGTCCGCCGGATCGCCGGGCGTATTGTTAATGTCGATGGTCGTATAACTCACCGGCCCATTTTCGCCCCACTCAAATCGATCCGTGATCCGGAAGTCATTGCTGGTATCCACCGTCACATGCCATTGGCCGAAGTAGCTGGTGTAGACAGGATGCGGCCCGGAGTAGTTGAATTCATAACCCTGATACTGGTTCAGCAATTCCCCTTTGCCCTGGCGATGGATCAGCTTGCCCGGTGCGACGTGCACCGTGTAATCGGTGGAGGCGCCGGTCGCGAAGTTGACCTGCTGGATCGTCGTGCCATCCGCCAGATTGCCGCCTTCGTACCACACGCCCCAGTACCCGACGTGACCGTATTGGCCGTTATAGGTGAACGGGAAACCCGAGCTGAGTTCGACGCGCTGACCGGCAGTCACATCCCGGCCTTTAAACGTTCCGTCCACCGCGTGATACAGGTTGTAGCGCCACACGTTGGTGTTGAACTGGGTGCGTGAGGTGCACACCGTTTCGTCTTTAGTGGGGTCAAGACTGTCGGTTTGGCGCAGAAAGTTCTCGGTGTTGAACGCGACTGCGAAGGTGTCCGAGCGCGATTCGGTTTTGCCCATGAAGTTGAAGGTCTCGGCCGTGTGCGTCACCGCCTGCCCCATGTTGCCGTTGGCGTCGTCAAGCAACACGTGGCTTGCTTGCTTGCGTGACATACCCGATGACATACCCGATGACATACCCATGCCACCCAGTGCGTCGCCCGCCAGTTCGATAAATTTGAATTCAGGTTTGCCACTGCTGTTCGATACCGTGAACAGCGCGCCTTTCATTAACTCGATTGGCGTACCGGCCATTCCGCCGCCGTCGACCACACCCTTGAAGTTCAGCGTGAACTTGCCGAACGGATTGGTGCTGCTGATCGCCTCGGTCACCGTGGTTTCGACCAGGATTTCCTGTTGGTCCATCGGGTTGGGTGGTCCACCGCCACCCCCGCCGCCTCCGTTTTCCTTCGGCACCCAGATTTTTACGATCATGGGCGAGCTGTTATCGGTACGCGTGGAATTGATAGTCCACTTTTCAAACTTGACGGTTTGCCCGCTCGACTGGCCCGACTGACCGGCGCTGCTTTTGTTCTTTCCGGTTTCGCACTTGTCGTTGTTCACCAGCGCGATGTACGCGCCTTTGTTCACCCGATCCGCCGCGCGCGTCTGATCCATCAAGCACAAAATCATGTTGACGGTTTGCAGTGACTCGACTGACTGGTCAAACACATGGGTGTTCACCGGATCTTTGCTGTAGTTGGTCGTCGGGTCGTTCAACGCGGCGAACACGGCACGGTAGTCCGCGTTCAACCCCACGACCACGCTGCTCTTGGCGGTGGAAGACGTTTCCTTGGGCGTCACCACACTCAAGGTTACGGGGATATCCAGCCCATCAACCGGGCCGCCACTGGTGTCGTCACTGCCGCCGCCACCGCCACATCCGCTGAGCACTGTCACGCTGGATACCAGTAACAAGGGAATAATCTTTTTCATGTCATAGCCACTCCTGCTCTTAAGTTACCGTTGATGGTCGTTGCGCCCGTGATGGCGGCGCCTGGGCAAATGCACACGCCAGGTGGACGGCGCTGCACGAAACTCATACGGGTTTGATCAGAGGGGTTATCGAGGAAAGTTCACAGGCGCTTTAATACTTTCGAGCGCTATGAATATCGATGGGATCGAAATCGACTGCGTTATTGCAACGGCGACAGGCTGCTATGGCTGCTCAAGTTGCGTGATGCGTTTTTCCAGTGCGGCGATGGTTTTACGGGTGTCACCCAACAACTTGGCCAGTTGCTGGTGCAGGTAAATATTTTCAATGTTCATTTGAATATGAAACGCGAGGCGTTCGAGGATTTTCTGATCTTCGCCGGAAAACGCTTTCATGCCGCGTTTATTCAACACCTGGATCGCGCCATTGGTCTGGCCCGATGCGGCGCCGCGTACCGGTACGCACAATGCGCTTTGGGTGATGTAGCCGGTCTGCATGTCCACCCATTCGTGCGAACCGGCGCGGTTTTCCATGTTGGATTCAAGTTGGGCTGCGCCGCTGGAAATTACCTGGCCGACCAGCGACTCGCCACGCGGTACCGCCACCTGGCGTTCTTTCAGGCCGGTGCCGCATTGCACCCAGATATTGTCCGACTCCGGGTCGAGCACAAAAATGCTGCACCGCTCGCAATTGAGCGTTTTGGGAATGATCTCGACAAAAAATTCCAGCAGCGGTTTATCGCCGGTGTTGCGCCACGCCGCATCGATTTTTTTCTGTTTGGCTTTCAGGTCTTCCAGACGTTGGATCAGCGAATTGGTCGTCATAACTCGTCTCCGCAAAGTGCAAACGGCGTAGATGTGGATTCCGTGGATTCCACGCCTACGCCATGCGCTGTGAGTTATATCGGCATGGGTTCGCCGAACGTTATGCGTCATCCCCATGCGGTACGCTGGCCGCATCGGCGGGATCGCTGCCGTCTGCGCGTTCGTCGCCGTCGTAGTAACCGTCAAGGTCGCGGTCCAATGCCATGCGCACGCCGGAGCCGGGTGGTACGCAGGTGTAGGTGAGTGCGGCGTGACGGCTGCGGGCACGCAGTTCACCGGCGCTGACGGGCGCTTTACGCGCACGGTCGGTTTTGAATTTGCCGCTGCCGCTGTAGAGGTAACCGCGTTCGTGTTCGCCGGTTTCTTTTACGATCAGCTCACACTCGCCGGCATCGGCGCGCCGCACCAATAAGTCAACGCGTGGCGCTACGGTGGCGGCGTTGTCACGCGCCAGTGTAATTTGCTGGCCCACGACCGGAGCAAGATTACTGTCGAACGCGAGCATGAACTGCTCCATCTGGCGCCGCATCTTGATGCCCAGCGGATTCAGCGTGCCCGCCAGCGGATGGTCCGGTGCAACGAACGGAAAGCCGCCCGGGCTGCCGGGGTCCAGCGGGCTGAGGAAGCCAGCGGGCCGGAAGCGGAACACGATGGAGCCGTGAAAACGAAACAGCGTATCGGCGCTGCCGTCGTGTAAAAAGCCAAAACCGCGCACCTGCTCACCTTTGAATCCGTTGTCGCCGGGCAAAAAGAAAAACGGTACTTGCGCCATGCCGAACATGCCGACTTTCTGGTACATATTGCGCAGGTGCGGCACCTTGAAGAATTGTGTTTCCGACTCGAAGGTGTAGCGCCCGTCACCGCCGAAGAAGCCCGGTCGGGCGACGCCGAATTCGCGGTTGCCGTCGGGGTCCAGGACATGACAGCCATTGCAATTGAAAAAAGTGTCTGACACTTGACCAAAATACATCGCGCGCCCGGCAGCCTGGTCAGGTGTCAGTGAGTTGTCAAGATTGCGCACCGGGTTGGGCGGATAGGTCATTTGCAGCACGAAATCGGTGAAGGCCTGCATCTGTGCATCAGTCAAGACCGCATCGCGCCCGTTTAATCCGGCGAACGCCACATTGAATTTCTTGAATGCGAGGTCTTCGTTGAACGCGCCGCCGTCGGGTTGCTCGCTGGGCTCGTCGTTGCCGCCGGTGCGGTCGCCGCGCCAGTGCATCGGACCGTGGTTGGCCATGCCGCGCAGGCTCTGCGTGGCCATCGGGCCTTTCAGCGCACGGAAGTGCGGATTGAGCGTGGCGGTGAAGCCTTGTGGAAAGTCGATTGTGGGTCCCAGGATAAACGGGCCGGGATTATTTATGGTGGTGTTGTCGGGGTCGCCCAGATCCCACGCGAGGCTGTCGAAGTCACCGAAAATATGGCAGCTCGAGCACGACGAGTCGCCATGACTTGACGTTAACGACGCATCGTACAGCAGGCGCCGTCCCTGTGTGATGCTGGCGGGTTCGGGGTTGAACATCGCCACATGCGCGGTTTCCCTGCCTTGCTTCAGATCAATGACCGAGATGCTGTTGTCGAAACGGGTGAGCACATACAAGCGCCGGTTGTTTTCATCCAGCGCCAGACCGGACGGTCCGCCGCCGCTGACGGCAATCTGGTTCGCCGTGTTGGGGACAAAGCTGTCGGCTTCGAGCTGCGCGGTTTTGAACATGCCGACTTTGCTCGAACCGAACGCGGCGACGAACAATGTTTTGCCGTCGCGTGTCACCGCCATATCCATCGGCTGGGCCAGGCTCCGGGCATTTTCCGCGTTGGGGCGCGCGGCGCAGCACACGTTGTAATCAATGTGTTTATTCAGATGGCGGGGCTGCGCACCGCTGTTGCTCAAGACCGTAATGCGGCTTTCCGCCAGATGCCCCTGCGTCGTGTGTTCGCGACCCAGACGTGTGCCCGGGCCTTCAAAACGGCGCAGGTTTTGCGCGTCGGTGTTGGACACATACACCTTGCCGCTCACCGGGTTGACCACCATGTTGAACAACACGGTGCCGACACCGGCAAACGCACCGCCTGCGCCGCTGACGGGCACCGGCGGGTTGGCGGTGGCGTCGATCACGAACACATCCCGGTCGGGCAAACTAAAGCGCACCTTGGAATCCCAATCGCGACCCAGCTCATCAACCCAGTGTTGACCATTAAATTTCACGATCAGGCCGGTCTCGGGCTGCGCTTCGTTGGCTGCGTCCACGCGTGTGGATGGCAGGCCGCCGTTTGCTTCGCCGCCGGTGGGGATCAGTTCTTGAAATATGGTCGTGCTGCGGTTGCCGGTATGAAAGCCCGCTGCGTAAACGCGCGTGCCGTCCGGGGTTACCGCCAGCGCGCGCGGCGTGTCGGTGAACAGTGTGAGAATGGTCAGCGGTGTGCCGCCCAGCGTGTCGCCCAATTTTTTTGCATCGAATACCCACACGTCGGCGCGGCCGACACCGGGTGTGGTGAGTTGCGGGTCCTGCGGATTATTCTGGCCGCGATGCGCCGTGGTGATGAAGGCGCGATCATGCCTGGGTCCGCCGAACACGATGTCGCGCGGCTCGTCGCCCACCAGCAGGGTGCGCGTGACCTGCGCGCGTTCGGGCTCATGCACATCCACGACGCTGATGCTGTCGGACAGGTGATTCACCACCCACACTTCGTCGTTGGAGCGGGCCGCGACTGCCACCGGCTCCATGCCCACGGTCACCGAGCCACGGTGGTCCAACCCGTGTTTAGTGACGCGAAAAATTTCCAGCCGTGCGTCGGGGGTGTTGACTGCATACAGGTGCTTGCCATCGGGCGACAACGCCAGCGGGCGCACCTGCCCGGATTCGAACAACGTGAATGAGTTTGCCGCCTGCGTTGGTGTATGGCCGACTAAACCGCCGAGCAACAACACCGCGCCGATCATTCCATGACGCTGTTGTGATCGAGTAATCATGTTTCGCTCTCCTTGTTAGGGTGGGGTGATGGTGTACATAAACAAAATACGGGCAGCCGGGCAACTGTTGTGTTGCCCGGCGATATCACTTAACTACTGCATGCCCTCTTCATTTTGCAGTCCCGCCCTGAGTTCGACAGGCTGCTGTAAACGTCTATAAGAAAAGCATCCGATATTATTTTTATCGATATGTGCGTGTTGCTACTGTGAACCCATCGCGAGACAGATCACAGGAGTATGGGCATGGGTGTTAACAAGAAACTCAGTAAATGGTGTGCGATGGGCATGATGTTAGGCAGCCTGTCGTGGTCTGCGCATGCGGACCGCTACGAAGACGGGTTAATTGCTTACGCCAGCGGCGAACAGGCCTTGGCCAGTCGTTATTTTATCGACGCGGCCCGGCACGGCCATGTGGGTGCGGAACATATGCTGGCCCGCCTGTTCAGTGAAGGCATCGGCGTGCCGCGTGATCCGGCCGCAGCACTCAAGTGGACCCAAAAAGCAGCCGAAGGTGGAATAGCACTGGCCCAATACAATCTGGCGGAGATGATGCTTAACGGCGCTGTCGCCGGTGCAGACGACGCGACGATGTATCAATGGTACGTAAAATCCGCGCAGGGTGGCGTGGTGATGGCTTACTACCGCATGGGTCAATTGGCAGAGCAGGGGCGCGGTGTCGCCGAAAACCCGGCAGAAGCAAAATATCTCTACGCTGTAGCCGCCGCCGAGCTGGATGTCTTCGCGCAGAAAGGCGATCCGCACTCGCAAAACACGCTGGCTTCGCTGCACGAAACCGGCAAGGGCGTCGTGCAGAATTATGCAGCTGCGGTGCAGTGGTATCGTCGCGCGGCGAATCAAGGTTTGGCCGAGGCGCAGTTTAACGTGGGCAGAATGTTTGCGGCGGGTAACGGTGTTGACAAAAACGCTGCTGAAGCCATGAGCTGGTTTCGTCGTGCCGCGCAACAGGGCTACTCGAAAGCCAAAAACGTGCTGGATGCGATGCTCAAAGACGGCCACGGCAGTGTTGCCTTGGTCACTGCCCGTTAGCCATCAACACAGGAGAGCCTGGTACAACCGGTGGTAAGAGACGTTCGTTCAGATCGCATACGGAATAGCGTAAATCCGGACGACACCCCGTCCCCCAACCCCGATTCTCTTACCTTCCGGTTTTACCAGGCTCTGCTGTTTTTTAGTACAGTTCCGCTGCGTCGGCCGCGCGGGTTTTAAAGCGTTTGTAGCCCCACTGATATTGTTCCGGCAAGGTTCGCACGCACGCTTCGACGCCCGCGTTGAGATGCTGCGCGGCGATTTCCGCGTTCGCATGCGCAATGTCGGGATGCGCCGCCACGAAATGCAAATGATACCCGGCAGCTTGCGGGAGTCGCTGCGCGTAAACAAAAAACACCGCCGCGTGGGTCTTGCGTGCCAGGCGCGACAATAATGTCATGCTGTACGCGCGCTGGCCGAAGAACGGTGCGAATACGCCGCTGCCTTCGCCGGGATCCTGGTCGGGCAGGATACCCACGCAGCCGCCGCGCTCCAGCACCTGAAACAAGTTCCGCACACCCGCTGCGGTTGTCGGTACTAAATGCGCTCCGAAGCGTTGGCGCGACTCGACGATCAGCGCTTCGAGTGCGCGCAATCGCGGCGGGCGATACATCATCGTCACCGCGTAACGATCCGACAGATGTACACCCACCAGCTCCCAGCTGCCCAGGTGCAGCCCGGCGAAAATCACGCCCCGCTGTTCGCGGCGCGCTTGCTGCACCGCGTCTTCGCCGCTGATCTGCACAAACAAACGCAACAAGCGTTGTTTATCCCAGAACCACAACGGCCCGACTTCAAGCAACGTCTTGCCGGTCTCTTTGAGATTGGCGCGAATCAGAGCGGCCTG
>JANOOV010000551.1:0-3016 GCA_031421535.1 Gammaproteobacteria bacterium | reverse complement strand
GCTGCAATGACCAGGTCCAATTCGTCGACCTTCAAATGCTCAAGCGCAAGCAAGCTGTCGGTCAGCGCGGTTCTCAGGCTTGCGTCTTGCGACGCCGCTTGACCGGCGGGCTGGGGTTGAGACGCGGTTTCAAAGTAACTGTAAACCGAGTGATCCAAGCCTTCCAACGCACGGCGAACTTCGACGACCACGCGTTCGATGCGGCCTTGATCTTCAATGAGCGCGGCACTGCGCTCCGCCGTCGACGTCACCAGCCGGTGGGTATAGCCCACCAGCAAAAGCAAAATCACCGCCAAGCCGCCCGACATATAGAGAAAACGTCTGCGCAGACTGTATCCGGCGGCGGTATGGAGTGTGGAAGGTGTCACATCAGAGGTGTCGTCCGGTTCGTGTTTATTCTTTAACCTAGAAACGGCAGTTGAACGGCTTGCGGGGTGCGGCACGCTGGGTGGCCGCTCTCGCGCATCCATGCGCTTCGCGGCACTTGCACATCCTGTGCGGCGCAGGGCGAGGCGCAACGAGCGAGGAATAGCGAGCTATTCCGACGAGTTGCAACGCAGCCATGTGCACAACGGGGCGTGCTCCGCAGGTCGTAGCGGACCTCACCCACGAGGTGAAAATCAATGGAGCTGTATAACTCAATTACTGCATACACTTGCTTATGCCTTGTAGCGGTCAACTGCCGTTTCTAGGAGATATAAGAATTGTATTTCCTGCGGGTTTCGGGAAGATTTAAGCTCAATCCCAATGCAGTCGATATACGACGGTGCGTGTTGACTGACATGCCGCTGCACAATCTATTCTAATTATTTAGAGAGCGACGGGTGCATCAAAGCGAATTACCCATTGGCGTATTGCGTATCCCGGAGCAACAAGACGCCGGGCTGACCGGCTTCGATTCGCGGCCGCGCCATATTGAGCAATGGATCAAGGGATTGCCGCGCGCCGACATCGGTGAAATGGCGCGCCTGGTTTACAAAGGCCTGCATGAACTTAATCGCGCGAAAGTGCCGGACGCCGACCGTTTACGTATTGCCGAACTGTTTCGCGAACCGGTGCATCACCTGGCGATGACGCTGAAAAAACATTACATCGGGCTGCCGTTCCCGCTGGCGCGTAAAAAACAACGCGTCGCGCTGCTCGCGCGCGAGCTGCAAGCCGAAATGGCCACCGCCTACAAAATCATTATCGTGAGCAAGCTGGCGAGTGGTGTGTCGCGTCTCGACAATAAAGCGCTGGGCCAGGCGGTGCATCGCGCAATCTACTACCTGAGCCAGGTGCTGTTGCGCTGTTACCAGATTTATATCCCGCCGCCGAACAACGTGTGGCGGGAAACTCATCGCCTGTATCTTTACGCGCAGGAGGCCCAGCTGCAGGACAGCATGGTAAAAAACCAGATCGGTGAACACAGCTTCGATTCCACCATCGCCAGTGTTTACAAACAGGTGCTGCTCTTGGCTCTGGCGGGGCCGTATCGTCTGCGGCAAAGCGAAATCGAAACCATCAATACCATGCTGGTCGATTGGGAACGCCACGCCAACCTCAACGAAATCACCGACCCGGAACAGCAAACCGGCATGTGCTCGCTCAATCTCAACGGCGATGATCCGCCCGGTTACCTGACGCTGTGCAGTGACCCGAATATGAATTTCTGCCGCGTGCTCGACACCGCGTCGCTGGTCGAAGTGCTGGGGCAGCACATCGTGGCGGGCATGCAGGTGCAGGCTCCGGGGGCCCTGGGCCGGGCGAATAAACTCAGCGTCGAATTGTTGCGCCGCCTGGTGCTCACCTGGGGCGGCATGGCGAAGCGAAATTTTTCACGCACCGCGAAGAGCAGCAATATCCTCGTCACGCTGGGCCTGGGCGCGATGCACTATTTCATCCATGACGCGTTGCGGCAAGAACCCCGGGGTCGCATTATCAACATCAATGCAGCATCACCTCACAAAACGCCGCCGCAGGCGCAAGCCCCCGCGCCCAGTCTCAACCTGGTTCCTCTGGACAATCCACAGGGCGATGGCACCGTGGGTCAACATATGACCCCGAAGTCGCGCATTGTCGGAAAATCGCTCTATGGCATTAACCATGTGGTAAGCAACAAGAACGATCCGTGGAATCCGCAACTTAGGTTTCAGACGCCAAACACCGATCAAAACACTGACGCAGCCGATGCGGACGCTGCGCACACGCGCCATGATTTTCATGCTTGCACCACGCTGAACGAGAGCACCGGGGGATTCTGTTTGGTGTGGCTACCGGTCGAAGGTTCCGACAATGCCGGTTTGAGCGCGCTGGTCGGCGAGCTCATTGGCATGCAGGAAATGGAGGAGACCAACAAGAGTCGCTGGAGCGTCGGCGTGGTGCGCTGGATGAAAAGCCGCGACGGCAAACAACTGGAATTGGGAATTCAAAAACTGGCCCCTTATGCCGTTGCCGCCGTGGTGCGCCAGGAACGCGGCGGCAAAACACGCGAGTTTCAACCCGCGCTGGTACTGCCTGAGATCAAAAATACCGATCAGCCCATGACGCTCATCACGTCCGGCTCTTATAGCGCCGGAGACACCCTGTCGCTGGATGTCGATAGCGACAAGAAAACCATCCAGATCACCAAGGTGCTTGAAGCCACCGGCACGTTTGCCCACTTGCAGTTTAAAGATGCAAAGAAACCGGAGCGTACCCGCGACCCGACGAACGAAGATGATATGAAATGGAATTTTGATAATATCTGGTCGTCTCTGTAATGGGCGCTTCTATAAATCCAGATTTCATCCCAACTGCCGCGTTGCGGAAAAAATTTCTTGCTTACATATCAACATATGCGCGCGGCGAAATTTTTTCCGCGCCTTGCATTTGGGCGAACTCTGAATTTATAGAAGTGCCCCTATGAACCTGAAAGGTGGAAGGAGCTCTTCGTTTTTCCGGCACCACTTCGATATTCGATGCTGCCGTATCAATGCGACTTGTAGATATGTATGCCCGCAAGGGGCAGGTGTTAAAATTTAGTTGCGCACTTACT
>JANOOV010000550.1:0-3096 GCA_031421535.1 Gammaproteobacteria bacterium | reverse complement strand
CCCAGGTCGCGACATGAATGCCGTTGGTCACGGATTCGATGTGATACCCGGCGAACATCTGCTGGGAAACTTCGCGATGCTCCTTGGACACACCGTTGACGAAATGGCTGTTGTTCAGCGCCAGGTAGGTGAGATTCAACACGCCCTCGCAGCAGAACTCGTGCTCGTGGCCCTGCATCGGATTGGCGCTGCCGAATACTTGATGCACCAGGTTCAGGTTGAATTGATCGTGCCCGGCCGGTACTGGCGTGTGGGTGGTGAACACACACTGGCGCCGCACCGCGACAATATCTTCCTTGCTGATTTCCGCGCTGCCGCGTGCAATACGGTGTTCGGCGAGTAATTCCAGCACCAGCAGGCTCGCGTGGCCTTCGTTCATGTGATAACGGTTCAGGTCGTGACAGCCCAGCGCGCGCAGCATGCGGATGCCGCCGATGCCCAGAATCATTTCCTGGCACAGCCGGTATTTGTCGTCGCCGCCGTAGAGATAATGCGTCAATGTGCGGTCGTAGGGTGCGTTGCCTTCGATGTCGGTGTCGAGCAGATATACCGGAACGCTCTCGCCGCCCGCGCCGGTCACTGGGTATTTCCACGCGCGCACCTGCACCTTGCGGTTCTCGATCTCGACAATGACGCGGGCGGGCATTTCCTCCAGATAATCGTTCACCGCCCATTCCACCGCCTGCTCGGTTTGCCAGCCGGTTGCGTCGATGCGCTGGTGGAAATAGCCTTTGCGGTGCAGCAACGACACGACCACTTCGGGCAGGCCCATGTCGGCGGCGGAGCGGATCGTGTCGCCAGCGAGCATGCCAAGGCCGCCGGAGTAAGTTGGAATGGAGGGCTCCAGGCCGATCTCCATCGAGAAGTAAGCGATTGTGGGTGCGGTCATCATGGGTTCCGCATTGTGTGGGAATAATGGATTAAAAATAAAGCGCGGCGCGCGTCAACCCAATTGATAAAACTACCCGGCATGCAGCACCTGTTGCGCGATGATCGCATCTTCGCGCGTCGCGATCACCCACGCCGACACGGCACTGTCGGCGCGACTGATACACGGCCCGTTCGCTGCGTTGCGTGTTGTATCCAGATGCAGTCCGAGCCAGCCAAGTGCATCGCACACGCGCGCGCGAATCACGGCGGCGTTCTCCCCGATCCCACCGCTGAACACCAGCGCATCGATGCCGCCCAGCGCCGCTGCAAGTGAACCGATCTCGCGCACGATGCGGTAGACATACAAATCAACGGCCTCACCTGCGTGTGGGTCATGACTTTTAAGTAGCACGCTCATATCGGCGCTGATGCCGGACACGCCCAACAGCCCGGACTCGTGATAGAGCACGTGCTCGACCTGCTCAAGACTCATGCCGCGCGCGCGTTGCAGATACAGCACCGCGCCGGGGTCAAGCGCGCCGCAACGCGTGCCCATCATCAACCCATCCAGCGGCGTGAAACCCATGGTCGTCGCCACGCTGTGCCGTTGGTGCAGCGCGCACAGGCTGGCGCCGTTGCCCAGATGCGCCACGATCACACGGCCGTCGGCAACCTCACCCAGATAATCCGGCAACACCTGCGCGAGGTATGCGTAACTCAAGCCGTGAAATCCATAACGTTTGATACCAGACTCGTGCAGCGCATGCGGGATCGCGAAACGACGCGCGACTGGCGACTGGCTGTGATGAAACGAAGTGTCAAAACACGCCACCTGCACAAGTTTCGGTCGTTGCGCCGCCAGTAACTCGATGGCCGCAAGACTGTGCGGCTGATGCAGTGGTGCGAGCGGGCGCAAGGCACGCAACTCGGCCAGCACCGCCGCATCGACACGTACCGGTTGAACGTAACGGTCGCCGCCATGCACGACGCGATGACCCACCGCGTGAAACTCGACGCCGGGGAAATGCGCATCCAGCCAGTTCAGGATGCGTTGCAACGCCAGTGCGTGAGTGATTATCGCGCCGGTGACGGAACCGGCATTGGCCGCGAGTTGCTTGCCTGCGTGGTCGACAACATCAAAGCGCGCACGTGCACCGATCTCCGTCACTGCGCCACGTTGCGTCAAAGAAAGCATTCGGTGCGTGTCCGGCCCGACCGCCCAGACACTGAACTTCACGCTCGATGAACCGGCGTTGAGAACAAGGAGGTGCGAGGTCATGCAAACTGCGCTCCGAAGAATCCAGTGACAAGCGTAGCTCTGAAAACCGTCGCCTGCGCGCCGGGCTGTACAAACGGCGATGCTATACTGACCTCATGCTTGAACCACCTGAAACCACAATGCTGCGTGATTTTTTTGCCCCGCACAGCCAGGAAATCAGTTGCGTTTACCTGTTCGGCAGCCGCGCGCGCGGCGATGCCCATCCCGGCAGCGATACGGATGTGGCGGTGCTGTACGCACAAGACCCGCCGCCGGGTTTACGCGGTCTGGCGCTCGACCTTGCCGACGATTTGCGCAAGGCGCTGCACGCGCCGGTAGATCTGGTGGTGCTCAATCGCGCTCCGCCGGACCTGATTCACCGCGTGCTGCGCGACGGCATTTTGGTTTGCGAATCCGACCGCGCGGCGCGCGTGCGTTTTGAGGTCGACGCGCGCCGTCGCTATTTCGACTTGCTGCCCTACCTGCGCGAATACCGCCGCACACGCACCGGAACGCGGTCATGACAGATATTGAATTGATCGAAAAGAAGCTGGCGTTCATTGAAACCTGTGTACGCGAATTACGCACGCTGTGCGACCCTGAAAACATCGAACGGGATGTGCGCGAGATCATGCAGCATCATCTTGATGATCTGCTGAACTTCGCTGGGCGATTCGCACCAGACTTAATGCCTGAGATTTGCACAGTCCACTCTGCCCGATAACTCCCGACCAACCGTCGCTTCACGGCCACCGATACCCATCCATTGCAACGCCGCGTCGCTAATTGAATATCATTCGATTATCCTAGCTTCCCACCATCCTAAGTTCGACGGGCTGCCAGCTACTATGTCGTACGTACACGAAAAGCCTGTAATCTCGAAACGCTTTCGCGGTTTTCTGCCCGTCGTCATTGATGTAGAAACGGCAGGCTTCAATGCACAAACCGATGCGTTGCTGGAAATCGCT
>JANOOV010000549.1:0-4545 GCA_031421535.1 Gammaproteobacteria bacterium | reverse complement strand
TTCGCGCCGGATGGCATGCTCTTGATGGGTGGAGAGGTAGCCCTCGTTGAACAGCAGATAGATCACCGCGTACACGCTGGGCAAACGGCTCTGCAAACTTTCCAGCGGCGGCGTCTGCGTGTTCAGCGGGAACTGGCGCAGCTTCTCCCGCGCACGCGCCAGGCGTTTGTGGATGTTGGCTTCAGTGGTGAAGAGGCCGTGCGCAATCTCGCCGGTGCTAAACCCGCACAATGTTTTCAGCGCCAGCGCCAATCGGGATTCCTGCGGCAGCGCTTCATCGCAGCACACGAATAACATGCGCAGCAGTTCATCCTGCACCTCGCCGTCGAAGTGCGCGGAGATATTGTCCTCAGCTGGCCCCTCGGCGGAGTCACCGGAATTTTCCAGAATGCGGGCGCGCCCCGCCTCCCGCCGCAGACTGCCCATCAGGTGGTTGTAGGCGACCCGGTACAGCCACGCCTCCGGCTGCTGGGGAACGCCCTTGGCCACCCAGGCGGTGAGCGCCGCCAGCAGCGCGCCCTGGACTGCATCCTCAACCCGCTCAAGATGCCGGACACCCGCCCGGCGGACGAGCACGGCAACCAGCTTGCCGTAGGCGTGCCGGAAATAATGCTCGACGAGCTGCGGCGTGGACGCTGAAGGCGGTCGGCCTTGCGGGTCAAGTGGAGAGCTCACATCGTCATCATCTCGCGAATTTCCAGCGACGTGCCGGGCGAGATCACTCCCGGACATTCAGAAGCCACGCGCACGGCTCCGTCGTAGTCCTGCGCACCCACGATCATAAAGCCCGCAATAATTTCCTTGGCTTCCGCAAACGGGCCATCGACCACGCCGGACGTTCTGACCACTTTGCCGTCCGGCTTGAGCTTGCCGCCCATGTCGAGGATTTCATTTTTGTATTTCTCCTTCCATGCGTTGAACGCCGCATACATTTTCTGCATCTGTTCCGGGGACGGTGCCTGCCCCTGACCGGGCTGGCTGCGTAAGACGACCAAATATTTGCGCTGTGACATCGGGTTTCTCCTTTAAGTTATGAGCGTGCAATCGCATCGCATAGGGATGACGCGCGAGGGCTTCCGTTTTGGACACTCCCCAACAAAAAAATTTAACACTCCAGCCCCCGCGAATACTTTAAGTCACGGCAGGATCGTTACTTACTCTAGTCACAATTGGAGTTAATGCGAGACTATTTTTTGCGAATTATTATTGCCGAACCGCGCGACACCCAACGTATTCATCGGGTTCTTGATCTCCTTCCAGCCCGCTTGAAAACGGCCTTCTTGCAGTTCATCCAGGTGGTTGAGGATGCAGCGTTGCAAGGTGGCGACGCGTTTGCCCAAATCGCCGTTGCTCTTGAAGGGTCGGGTCACCAGCAGGTTGGGTATGCCCAGGAAATTAAAATTGAACGCATCCAGATTCTCGTAGTTGCGTTTGACCGCGATAAACGGTTTCTTCACAGGAAGATCGTATTCCACCAGCATTAACTCGCTATTGGTTTGATGGCGGCTGATCGAAGGCAGCGGCCACCCGCCATCGGTAAAGATCGCCTGCACTTGATTGGCCTGCAACATCTTGACCGCCTGATCGTCCGACTCCGCGATCAAAAATTCCATGGCATAGCCGGTCTGCTGGTTGAGTGTTTGTCCTAACAGTTGAGTCGATCCGACGACTGCGACTTTTACGCCTTTCAGCTCTGAGAACTTGCTGAATTTTTTAGTGCTCCCAATCCACGGCACGTTGGCAGAACCAATCTTGACAACTCCAACACTGGAGCCTGCACGCAGGCTCAGGATATGGAGCAAATTGGTATGCAATGGCATCACCGCTTGCAAGGCTGCAATGTTTTCGTCACCCCCGTTTGCCATTTGCGTAAAGGTATCTAACTGCACGATACCCAGTTCGGCCTGGCTGGCGGAAAGCATCATCAGGTTGGGTAGCCCGCCAATACTGGGAACGGAGCAGATCGACACTTGTGCGCTGCACACACGTTGAATGTCTTGCACCATCAGTTCGTAGATCTTGCCCTTGGGACCACTGCCAATACGCAGCGCACAATCCGGTGGGATCTCTTGCGCGGCAAGTGGCCAGGTCATCGTGGCAAGCAACGCGCTGGTAATCAGAGCGATACTGGTTTTGATGGATGGCGATGCTTTTATTTTTTTCACAGGTTTCTCCTTACGGTGGTTAACGAACAATGATGGGCGCGGGGCGGGCAGGTTGATCGGAGCTGCCGCTGCCAGTACCGCTACGCTCGGCGCCCAGCCAGCTCACGAGAACCATCAACACAAAGATCAGGGCACCCGCCCAGCGAAGCGTCGTCCAAAATGTCATGTTGGGCGCCCTGTCGTTGTGCGTGCGGGTAGGCGTAAAGCGCCCATGTTTTCCAGGCTGTGCTCATCCAGGAGTTTTCGGGCCGGTCCGTCCAGGCTGCTCATCTGCACGTCCAACTCCGCAAACACACAGTTGAAGCGCTCTTGCACACTGCGTAACGCGGTATCGGTCAGCAGGTCTTGCATCAGGTTGTCGGTCGCGTTGGGGTCCAGCAACTCGTTGGCCTCGCCAATCGCCAGCGCGATGCGCCATTCGCTTTCTTTACGCTCTACGGTGAAGCGGAATTCATCGAGTGCCGTTTGTGCCTGACCGAGGCGATTGAGGTTGACGCTTTGAAATTGTTGTAGCCGGTGCAGGGCTCGTTGCTGGCGATCCAGGATGTGGGTCGGGTCACGGTGACGGCGGTCTACCAACAACTGGCTGATGGATTCGATCTGCCCGCCCACGATCACCAGCGCACGCCGAAACGATTGCAGGCGCTCGGCGCGACGCAGCACTTCGTTTTGCAGTTGCTCAATCGGATTGGCGCGGGCTTCCACTTTGCGTGCCTGTAGCACGCGGTTTTCCAGTTTTTGCATGGCCAGAGGGAGTGCCTGAAACACTGCAAAACCTGCGGCGGTCATGCCGACCAGTGCTGCAATCCCGGCCGCCGCAGATACTGCGGCCCACACCAGTGGTGCGAATGCGGCGAGCAGCATCAAGGTCGCCACCACCGCTGTGCCACGGACCAGCCAGACCTTTTGTGAGTGGGTTGCAATGCTGTTGTCAGAAGTTACCCGCATCATTTTTCCCCCGCTGTGTCTTCGCCTTGAAAACAGTTTCAAGAAAGCAGGGAGAAAAAACCTCGGGGCCATCGCGCAGTGCGGCTATGTGTCAACACGTAGTGGGTAGCAGGCGGCGCCCGCAATGAAGAGGTGGGACCTATGACTGTAACAACGCGGCGACTTCGTCAACTGTCAAGCCCAGGCGCGTACCGATAAGATCACGACTGATGCCATGGTGCGCCAGAATCGCGACCAGCTTGGCTTTGGGATCACGGCGTAGCAGTGCCGGGAATTTTGCGTTCAAGTCGTCGATGCAATGCCGGTGCAATTCCATGCCGCTCTTGCCGAGCTTGGTGACGATGTTTCCACGGTGGGTGTCCACGGTGCGGTAGTCGATACCGAGCACGCGTGCAATCTCCTTGCTGCTCATGTCGATCGCGATCAGATCGCAGACTTCCTGTTCACGTCGGCTCAAAGTAGGTTTGCGACTGTCGTCATCCAGCAGCAACTGTAGATTGCGTGGGAAGTAGGTCGTGCCGCCGTGTACCGTTTCGATGGCGCGTAAAATTTCACCCGGTTCGCCTTCCTTGGACACGAAGCCCGCAGCTCCCGCCTTAAAAACGCGCAATATCATCGCCGCATCGTTATGCCCAGTGACGACGATCACCGGCAGGTCGGGATGCCGCTGGCGCATTGCTGCGACGAGTTCCAGGCCGCTGTGGCTGTTGCGCTGCATGCGCAAGTCCGTCAGCAAAATGTCAACCTCCAGCGCGTCCAGCAGTGACAAGGCTTCGCCGGCGCTGCGCGCTTCGGCGACGATCACGATGCGGGGTACGTAAGCCTCCAGCAACGCGCGAAAACCCACGCGCGTGAGAGCCTCGTCGTCCACAAACATTACGCGGATGGATGCACTTGCGTCTGAAGAATCGGAATCGGGGGTCATGACTTGATATTATCCTAGAAGCGGCAGTTGAACGGCCTGCGGAGTGCTGCCCGTTGAGTGCAGGGCGAGGCGCAACGAGCGAGGAATAGCGAGCTATTCCGATGATTCCCATCCGCGCTGGTTTTGCGCGGGGTGGGACGAGTTGCAACAAAGTCATGCGCACAACGGGTCGCACTCCACAGGCCGTAGAGCGGGCCTCACCCACCGGGTGAAGTCTGTAAAAACCAATGATATTAGTAACTATTCATCTCGCCCATCAGTCAGTCTTGAAATTTACATCGTATGGTGCAAGGTCAGCGCAATGCCTGAAATGACCGACCTCTCAACACTGACGCACGAACAGAAAGACGAATTGATTCGTACCTTGATGCGTTGCGTGGAAGAACTGGAAGCGCGCTTGTCCAAGGACAGCCGTCGTCTCTCCAGCAAGCCACCGTCGTTAGACGGTTTCCGCAAAGCCAAGTCGTTGCGCAAAGCCAGCGGGCGTTCGCCGGGCGGACAAAAAGG
>JANOOV010000548.1:0-6066 GCA_031421535.1 Gammaproteobacteria bacterium | reverse complement strand
ACCGACTGGTCGAAAGTCAATATTACTGTCTTGCAGCGGCACCTCATCGACATGAACAACGTAACGCTGTTCGCCAACGTCACGAGCGAGCCGATCACCGGCGGCGCCCGCTACACGGTGACGGGCACGCCTGCGGTGCGGGACTCGATCCGGCGCATGGTCGGAGGCCACGCCGGGACCATGAGTGGCGTCGGCGGCTGGCAGTTCGCGGCCAAAGAGCACCCCGACGGTGTCACGCTAACCGTGACGACCACTGCCGTCGGCGAACTGGCCAAGCTGCGTGCGCTCGGATTCATCGGCGCAATGACGCGCGGCGTGCATCATCAAACGCATCATCTGGCCATCGCTTCCGGCCGTGGCCCGCATGAATAAGGTGAGGGGAGAAACGAACATGAAGCAACACATCGGAATGGAGTTTCACAAGGCGAGCAGCGCGCTTGCGTTGTCTTTGCGGAAAAAAGAAACGCAAAAAATTCTCGGACAACTAGGTGTGTTGACATTTATCTCAGCCAAATGAGCAAGCGTAGCGTGCGCCATGCGCACGAAATGATGGTGGAGCCCGATGTTCGTCGCGCACGCCGCGCACTGAGATGCACGTTTTATTTCGTTACGAACCACGCATCGAGAATCCGCTGTTCGCGATCAAGCTCGAATGCATTGATGAGTCCGCGTTGCAATGCGATGGCGACCGCACGGGTGCGGACATTGAGAACTTCGCCGCCGCGCCTGCCGACGATTTCATCATGGGCGCCGAGCTTGGCATAAAGCGTATGCAAGCGGTTCTGCACACCGCGCCGCGAAAGATAGCGGCGTTCGGCGATGGTGTTGTCGGTGAGTCCCAGCGCGATATCGATCATCACTTCGTACTCCGCGTCGGTCAGTGCATCGTGGGCGCGCGCGGTGCGCGCTTGCACGCGCCGCACTTGCGGGTCGATCCAGCACTGGTCTTCTTCAAACACGGCCCGCGCCGCACGTGCAACGATTTCGGCGGAATTATTCTTCAGCACATAACCGTAAACGGTTTCGGGCGGAACCGTTTTGGACAGCGCGCGCACATAAGTCTCGTCGCTGTGCTGCGACCAGAACAGCAGCCGCGCGGCAGGCTGGCGCGCCCAAATGTGCCGCGCCAGCTCCACACCGTTCAGCCCGGGCATTTGAATGTCGGTGACGACCCACGGCTCAGATTCGTTCTCACAGGCATCGAGCGCTTCCTGACCGTTGGCGGCAACGGTGGGCGTGTAGCGCGCGAGCACCTCCAGCAGAAAGCTGCGATCACGCGGGTTGTCGTCTGCAATAATCAGGCGCGGCATGCTTGTAGTAAGTCGCTCTTGATAGAACTTAAATGTTGTATCCCAATTTGGCGGCGTGAAAAACCCTACCCCTTCCCCCTGCAAGGGGGAAGGCTGGGATGGGGGTGTGCAAGCACACTGCCGTTTAAATCACCCCCATCCATACCTTCCCCCTTGCAGGGGGAAGGTATGCTTGATTTCACGGTCGTTGGCCCGGAAATAAGCTCCAAATAGCGTGACTCACTACACTAGCGCCAACGGCAAGCTGAGCTCAAAACGCGTGCCGGTACTAAAGCGGGATGCCGTCCAGGCCGTCTGCGCGCCGATGGCGCGTGCGCGTACCGTGATATTCAGACAGCCGTGTCCCGCTCGAACGGTGTGTTCGTGTTCGGGTGCGGCGCTCGGGATACCGATGCCGTTGTCTTCAACCGTGAGCTGCAACCGCTGCGCCACGTGCCGGATCGAGACTTCATAGCGGCTGCATTGCGCGTGGCGGATCACGTTATGGATTGCTTCGGTCGCGATGCGGAACAGATTGATCTTCTGCGCAGGCGTCAGCGCCGCTTCAATCGCCGGATCAAATTCAAAATGATGCGTCGGTCCGCCGGGGCCGCTGCCGTGCCGGTGCAGATACGCGCGCAGCGCCGCCGCAAGCCCGAGAATATCCAGCGCCTGCGGATGCAAATCGTCGATGACGCGCCGGATCGACTCGGTCAGCTCGGCGATATTCGCACGCAGTTCAACTGCGGCTCCCGCGCTGTCGAGCGTGCGCGACAACGCCGTGAGATCGGCCAGCACGCCGTCGTGCATGTCCATCGCGATCCGGCGGCGCTCGTCTTCGACGCCTTGCAATACTTTTTCGACCGCGACCACATCAACCAGACGCTGCGTCATTATTGTCAAGCATTGACCGAGATGGTCGATCTCGTCATACCCAGGAAGGTTCGATGGCGGTAGCGCAACATCTCCAATACGCGCGCGCAGCGCGCCTTGTGTCAGTGCGTGCAAGCGGCGGCGCGTGACGCGCAACCCCCGGAACGCGAGTCCCACGCCCAAAAAAATACACAGCACCAACACCGTCAACGAGGCGCCCATGAGGCGCGGGATGATCACGATCAAATTTTTGTGGTAGGCGATATACGCGCTGCGCCGTTGCGAAAGAAATTCGTTGTAGAGCGATGTCAAGCCTGGCACTACCGCCGCGAGGGTCGCGTGCGCGACATCCGGATCAACCCGCGCCGGATCGCGCAAGCGTGCTGCACTTGCGACCAGCATGCTGCGAATATCCTCCGGCGCACGCGCAAGCAGCTCGGGATAGTGAATGTTCTCCAGGTAAATCTGCGCCTGCTCAATGTAGTCGAACAATAACGCATCGCGCTTGCCCGGCGCGGCAACAGACATCGCCTGGGCGATCTGATCAAGGCGCGTCGCCACCGCGATCAAGACCTGGACCCGATCCGTAACCACTTCCCATTGCTTGGTCATTTCATTTTCGCGACTGATGTTGGGTAACTCGAACAACAGGTACGCCACCAGCCCGGTCAGCAACAGAATGATCGCGGCCGGGGCGAGCAGGAACTGGTAGCGGAAAGGGAGTCGCATCGCGCGGCCGAAATCTTTTGACTTGGCGCCTATCATAACCGCCTTCCCAGAGCAATTGACTGTGCATTAGCACAGTGGTGGATCGTGTATTGATGCGGCAGCGCTGCGCTTGTGCACCTTCCAGGTTTGCGATGAAGCGACGATAGTCTGAAACAAATCGCGGCGACGAGTGCAAGGATGCACGAGGTAGAGCAACGCAGGGAGCAGTTGCCGAGGGCGCCGCTCCTGCAATATAAACTCCCGGTTCACAGGTACCGACATGAAAAATTTAGCGCTGACGTTAAGTACCCTACTCCTGCTTCCCTGCGCCTTGCTCGCGGGCGACGCCCCACCATCCATCTATACATTCAAATCGCTGTCCGTCGAAGCCGCGTCGAAAGCCGCGTGGGGCGCCATCATCGAATGCCGCAAAAAAGGCTACTCCGTCGCGGTTGCAGTGGTTGACCGTGGCGGCAATACTCAAGCCCTGTTGAGAGATCGCTTCGCCGGGCCGCATACTCCCGAGACTGCGATTCGCAAAGCCTGGACGGCGAACAGCTTTCGTCAACCCACGGCGACTTTGGCCGCACTTCTGCAAGAGGGGAAAATCCCCCATCAGGTGCAACACAATCCGGGCGCGTTGCTGGTGGGCGGCGGCGTATTGATCGAAGCGCAGGGGCAAATTATCGGCGGCATCGGCGTGTCCGGCGCACCGCCCGGTAAATCGGAAATTGAAAGCATCGACGGCGCGTGCGCACAGGCGGGAATCAATCTCATCAAAGATGAGCTCGAATTTAGCGAATAACTATCCGACAAATGAATACCTTGAAACCATTTATTCAACCTAGAAACGGCAGTTGGTCGGCCTGCGGGGTGCGGTCCGTTGGGTGCAGGGCAAGGCGCAACGAGCGAGGAATAGCGAGCTATTCCGACGAGTTGCAACGCCGCCATGCGCACAACGGGGCGTGCCCCGCAGGCCGTAGCGAGCCTCACCCACAGGGTGAAGCCCGTTTAAACCAAATACCTCAACTGTTACGTACACTTGCTTATGCCTTGTAGCGGTCAACTGCCGTTTCTAGGTTCAACGAGGCACTCCATGAACATCCAGTTTCTTGTGCGTTGCGCCTGCGCTACCGCGCTCGGTTTTAGTGCCGTCGCAGCGCAGGCAAATGAAGTCACGCTCCGCCACCAGGGGCTGACGCTCAATGCCAACCTTGAGCTCGCCGCTGGCAAGAAACTCGCCGATGACGTGATCCTCATCACCCATGGCGGGCTCGCACATCGCAGCATGGAATCCATTGTTTATTTCCAGCGGCTACTCAATGAAAAAGGCTACAGCTCACTGGCCATCAATCTGAGCCTCGGTCTCGACAATCGTCATGGCATGTACGATTGCCAAATCACGCATCGGCACCGTAACGCCGATGCTGCCGATGAGATTGCTGTCTGGGTGAGCTGGCTTACGCAACAAGGCGCAAAACACGTCGCGTTGCTGGGCCACTCGCGCGGCGGAGCGCAAACAGCGCTTTACGCAGCAGAGCGGGATGATGCACTGGTCAAGGCCGTAGTATTGCTGGCGCCTGCGATACGCGAAAACACCGACGCCGCCGGATATGTGCAGCGCTACAAGAAGCCGCTGGCGCCGATCTTGGAGAAGGCGCAGCAGCGAATCAAAGAGGGCAAAGGCGGCGCCGTACTTGAACACATCGGCTTGATGACGTGCCCCGACACCTCGGCAACGGCCGACAGTTTTGTCTCGTACTACGGGCAGGATTCGCGCCTCGACACCCCATCCCTGATTCCAAAGCTCAGAAAACCGACGCTTGTGCTCATCGCCGGAGATGACGAGACCGTCGTCGGGCTCGAAAAAAAAATGGCATCGCTCGCCGACGGCACCCGTGTACAGATGAAAGTGATCGAGGGTTCCGACCACCTCTTCCGCGATCTTTTTGCCGACGATGCCGTCGATGCTATTGATGCGTTTCTGAAGCGCGTGGGTTACGCATCGAACTTGAAGTGAAATTCTTTTCCAAAGAGCATTCTTGCGGGATAATCCCCCGCTTCTGATTTTCATCTGCTTCGAGACCGCACTTTGACTAAAGAAAAAATGCACAGCCGCGAGTTGGGGTTGGTGCTCGCGCAACAAATTTTGGGCGTCGACGATCTGCACTACGGCCTGTGGGACGCCGATCTCGAACTCAAGCTCACCAACATCGGCATCGCGCAGCAGCGTTACACCGATTTTCTGCTCGCCACACTGCCGCCCGCACAACCCGGCCCGGTACGCGTGCTTGACATTGGTTGCGGCACCGGCCATATCCTCGGCCAGCTTTTGGATCGCGGCTATCGCGCCGACGGCGTGATCCCGGCGCCGAACCTGGCCGGATTGGTGCGCCAGCGCCTGGAGAAGCGACCGGAAAATCAAAGCCGATTATTCGAATGCCGTTTTGAAGACTTCCCCGCCGACCAGCACACCCGGCAATACGACGTCGCGCTGTTCAGCGAAAGCTTTCAATATATTTCGATGGAGGCGTCGTTCGCGTTGTTGCAACAAATAGTCAAGCCCGGTGGCCTGATGGTGATCTGCGACTTCTTCAAAACCGAACATCACGGCGACCGTGGCCCCGGTGACAAAAGTTTTGGCGGTGGCCATCACCTCACTGACTTCTACGGCAAAATCAAAACCACCCGTTTCGTACCACAGCGCGACGTAGACATCACCGCGCGCGTCAGCCCGAATCTCGACTTGCTCAACGACTTCCTGCTCAACACCCTCAAGCCGGTCGGTCTGTCGCTGGACCGTTACCTGAGCAGCAACTATCCGAAATTGTCATGGATCGCCCAAAAACTGCTGCGCAAAAAACTCGCCAAAGCGAATTACAAATATTTTTCAGGCCACCGCAGCAAAGAGATATTTGAGCGTTACAAAACTTACCATTTGATGGTGTATCAATTGGGTGGGTGAATACGCTTTACGTGTGGAACAGCAAGAAGTACCCGCTGTTATAAAACACATGCAGAACGATGGGTGCCGTCAACTTCCCGTAGCGATCTTTGAAATATCCGAACACCGACGGGAAAAATACTCCTGCAACCCCACCTAATCCCATTCCCGTCATCCATACGTTAAAAACTCCCACTGTAAGTCTCGTGGCTGATGGTATTGGCGAGAACCACGGTGCCGGTGCCGTCGGCG
>JANOOV010000547.1:0-3364 GCA_031421535.1 Gammaproteobacteria bacterium | reverse complement strand
AAGTATCTTCTGGAGGAGTTACGCAATTGCGCTAGCTCTTGTCATAAGGAGGGCGTGCCGGTAGCGGGTCGTCACAAGGTGACTTCGGGCGCATGGTGATGCCGGTTATTTTAGATGGCGTGACTACGCGGGCGAGTGACGCGCAGCGAATCGCGCCAGGGGCGGCGCTCTTGCGCGTCTGTTGGATCGGCGTTGCGTTGTGGCTCGCAGCGCTTGCCCCCGCCGTCCACGCTGCGTCGCAATGGCTGGAAGACGTGCGCTATTTTGAACGTGACGGACGCTTTGGAATTGAGTTGCTTTTCTCCGACAGCGTGTACTACCGGTCGCACTTCCCGCCGGACAGCAGCGACGCGCTGACCATCTATTTGCGCGTGCCGGGGCTTAACCATTACGAGGACTTCCCGATTCAAGAGGTGGTTAGCCCGCGTGTCGGCGTGGCGGGTCCGCTTGCGCGTGCGGCGTTTGAAGCCAACGAATTTGAAGCGGCGTTGCGCTTGAAGTTTGCCGTAAAGACTGGTTATCAGGTCAGTCAGGGGTCAAGCAACAAGGTGATCGTGGTCACGCTGATGCGGCCCGGTTCAACGCCCGTCCCCGTTACTGCCCCCGTGGTTGCCCCGACTCTTGTGCCTGCGCCCGCAGTCGAGGGTGAACGCATTAAGGCGCTGCTGACGCAGAGCCGCGATGCGCTGACGCGTGGTGATGTCGATCAGGCCATCGGTATTCTCAATGGCGTGCTGAGTTTGCCCCAGCACCCCGATCGCGCCGACGCGCTGGAACTGCTGGGTGTGGCGCGTGAACGCAAAGGGCAGCGGGCGCACGCCAAGGCGATCTACGGAGAATATCTGCTGCGCTTTCCCAAGGAAGAGGGCGTGGAACGGGTGCGCCAACGTCTGGCGGAACTGCTCAGCGGCGATCTCAAGCCGCAGGAAAAACTCAAGGAAGTGAAGGCGGCCCCGGTCGCGCGTGGCGGCGACTGGAGCCACAGCGGCAGCGTTGCACAGTATTACTATCGCGGAAAAAGCGACCTCGGCGGTGTGAATACCACCGACCAGTCCATGCTGCTCACCCAGTTTTCGTGGGATTCGCAACAGCGTGGCGAGCGTTACGACAGCCGTGCCGTGGCCAATCTGAACCATACGCGTGATTTTCTGGATCGGCCTGAAGATGCCGAGATCAATTCGTTGTATGCGCAAATCAAGGATAAGCAGGGCGGATGGTTTGCAAAGCTGGGGCGCCAGTCGAGCCCGGGTGGCGGCGTGCAAGGACGCTTTGATGGATTGCTCGGACAATATAATGTCACGACCGGAGTGCAGTTGGAGGTGGTGACCGGTTATGCGGGCGAACTTTCCGCAAAAGACACGCTACAGACGCAGCGCCCATTCTGGAGTGTTGCCGCCGATCTGGGTCCGTTCTGGGATTATCTGGAAGCCATGCCGTATTACGTGCGACAGGATGTGGACGGCATGCTCGACCGCGAAGCGGTGGGGTATGAGCTGCGCTTTTTCCATCCGCTCTTCAATGCATTTAACATGGTGGACTACGATCTGTCCTACACGACGTTGAATACCGTATTGCTGAGTGGCCAATACTCGGTTCAGGAAAGCACCACGGTGTATGGCTATTACGAGACGCGCCGCAGCGTGACAACCTCGAACGCCCTGTTCGGCGAGGCCAACGCTGATTCGCTCAAGGATCTGCTTACGCAATACACGCGCGACGAAATTCGCGAGCTGGCGCGCAAGCGCACCGGGGATTCCACCACCACTACGCTGGGCGCGTCGCATACCTACAATCCGAAGTTGCAGATCAGCGGCGATGTCACGTTGTCGGAGCAGGTATTTCCGCTGGAGCCAGTGCAACTCGGTGTGCCGCGCACCACACAAAGTGATCGGCAAACCTATTACGCCCTGCAGGCGGTCACCAGCAAATGGCTCAACGGGCGCGACACCACGCTGATCGGTGTGCGCTACACGGGCGCGCAGGACTATAACAGCACTTCGTTCAATCTCGCGTTGCGTCTGCCGGTGGGCGCGGCGTGGCGCTTCGATGCAAGTCTGCGCTACGACCAGCGTGCAAACGACACCGGTGAGCACATCGACAAGACCATCCCGAAGTTGGTGGTTGAATATCGCCCGACCAATACGGTTGATCTGCAACTGGAGCTGAGCCGCGAGCGCTGGGAATATAGCGGCGTCACGACCAACGAAAGCTATAACCGCTTGCTGGCCAGTTTGGGATATCGCTGGCTGTTTTGATCGGGAGGCCATGCCTCACAAAATCCGCTACACCTCCCCCAAAGGCGCGCCCAAGCAGAGCGGCCAAGAAAAAACAAGAAAAAAAACTTCTTCCAACCCCGCTCCTTACGCTAGAATCGCCGCTCGCCGCACGGCCTGCGATCCGTGACGTCGAAGTTTGCGCGAAGTTTCGAGACCAATTAACCGGGAATTGCGCCTTCTGAAAGCCGCATCATTTTTGTGAACAGTAACCATTTTGATTCTCAAAACTTTACGAGTTCCCGGTGCTGGAATAGGCGGCGGAACTGGAAATTGCAAAATAACCACATGTGCAAGATGCGCCTGAATGACATGCAGGCGGACGCGGCGATAGCCCGTGAAATGATTTAGACACAGTGCGCGATGGCGCAGGAGAGACGATGAAAGACCTACTGAATCTTTTGAAGCAACAGAATCAAACTGAAGACTTCGATGCCATTCGCATTGGGCTGGCCTCGCCCGACAAGATTCATTCCTGGTCGTATGGTGAGGTGAAGAAACCCGAAACCATTAATTACCGCACGTTCAAGCCGGAGCGTGACGGCTTGTTCTGCGCGAAGATTTTCGGGCCGGTCAAAGACTACGAATGCCTGTGTGGTAAATACAAGCGCCTCAAACATCGCGGCGTGATCTGCGAAAAATGCGGCGTTGAAGTCACGCTGGCCAAGGTGCGCCGCGAGCGCATGGGCCACATTGAGCTGGCCTCGCCGGTTGCGCATATCTGGTATTTGCGTTCGCTGCCGTCGCGCATCGGTTTGTTGCTCGACATGACGTTGCGCGACATCGAGCGCGTGTTGTATTTCGAAGCCTTCGTCGTGATCGACCCGGGCATGACACAATTGGAGCGCGGCCAACTGCTCTCCGACGAAGCCTATCTCGAAGCGATTGAAGAATATGGCGACGAGTTCGACGCGCGCATGGGCGCCGAAGCAATTCTTGAACTGCTCAAATCGCTCGACATGAAAAAAGAGATGGATCGCCTGCGTGAGGAGTTACCCAACACGACGGCGGAAACCAAGTCGAAGAAAATCGCCAAGCGCCTGAAGCTGATCGAGTCGTTCCTGGCCTCGGGCAACAAGCCGCAATGGATG
>JANOOV010000546.1:0-24356 GCA_031421535.1 Gammaproteobacteria bacterium | reverse complement strand
AAATGCCTTGAAATACTGCGCCTCGCTGCGGCGGTAGAGCAGAAATTGCTGGTATAGCGCGAAGGCCGCAGCAGCGGCTAATCCCAGGTCGTAATACAGGCCGAATTTTAATTGGCGTCCGATTAAAATCATCACCACTATGAACGTCACTTGCAGGATCGCAATGATCAGCGTGTCGTAGGTGCCGAACAGAATCGCTGTGGATTTAACACCGACGCGCAGGTCGTCCGGGCGGTCGACCATCGCGTACATGGTGTCGTAGGCGGTGGCCCATAATACATTCGCGATCAGTAGCAGCCAGGCAATTTTCGGCAACATGCCGGTTTGCGCCGCAAACGCCATCGGAATTGCCCAACCAAACGCCAGACCCAGAAAAGCCTGTGGCAAATAGGTATGGCGTTTCATAAGCGGGTACACGATGGCGAGCACGACGCCGACCGCCGACAACATAATAGTCAAGGTGTTGGTGAGCAGGACCAAACTGAAAGCTGAGACGCACAGAAGGGCGAATAAAATGAGCGCTTCACCGGGAGAAACCAATCCGGCGGGAATAGGGCGGGATTGAGTGCGCGCAACTTCGGGATCGATATTACGGTCTGTGTAATCATTGATTACGCAGCCGGCAGAACGCATCAGCACTACCCCACTCACAAAAACGGCAAGCACCAGTGGGTCCGGATTGCCCTCACCCGCAATCCATAATGCCCAGAGCGTCGGCCACAGCAGCAGAAATATGCCGATTGGTTTGTTGAGCCGCATGAGTACGGCGTAATTTTTCAGGCGTGTGAACATGTATTTTTAATTGTCGTCTTGGTTGCGGCGTGTAAATCGAATAATGGCGCGGCGGTCTTTTTTACTGGGCCGACCATGAGGATCCTCATGCAGTATAGCTTGTTGGCGCCGCAGCTCGGATTGCTGCGCGCGCGCCAGCGTGCTTGCTTCAGTTTCCTGATACATCTGTTGTGCGCGCGCGGCCGGTCCGCGTTGGTTGCGTAATTCCAAAACCACAACTGCAAACGTCACTTCGCCGGTACGGATACTCAGTTGCATGCTGACACGCATGCTGCGGCTGGGCTTGGAACGTTCGCCGTTGACCTGCACCTTGCCGCTGTTGATTGCGGCGGTGGCCAAGGCGCGCGTTTTAAAAAAACGTGCGGCCCACAGCCATTTGTCGAGGCGAAGATCGGAATCGGTTGCAGGCATCGGACAAGCGTAGTTGAGTTGGCAGCGGGAATTATGTGCGCTGCAAGTCAGAGTGAGACAACGGGGCTAACCCAGATCGATGTCGGCGGGCAGTGCGATATCCATTGCGATCGGCAGATGATCGGAGAAACGATGTCCCAACACATGCACATCGCGAACTTCGAGTGATGGCGTCACCAGGATGTGGTCGATGGTGCGGGCGGGGCGCCAGCTCGGAAAGGTTTTCAGGTTGTGCGTCGGTTCACATAGCTCGGTCTTGCGTAGCAGGCTGCGCATTTCCGGGCTGGAGGGCTGGCAGTTCATGTCGCCCATGACAACCACGTGTTGATAATTTTTTACGATCTCGCCGACGCTTGCCAGTTGGAGCTGGCGCGCGCGCTGGCTCAGTGACAGATGCAAAATAACCAGCACTAACGGATTGTGTTCGCTGCCGAAGCGCACCATCAACGCACCGCGACCGGGAATCAGGCCAGGGAGTTTGTAATCGATGACTTCGGTGGGTTGAAAACGGCTGAGTACGCCGTTGGCATGCTGTGCGAAGCGGCCCAGATCGCGATTGACCTGATGATGCCAATGCGGGAAGCCCGCGTGTTCCGCCAGATATTCGGTTTGGTTGATGAAGCTGCTGCGGATGCTGCCGCCGTCGGTTTCCTGCAAGGCCACCACGTCGTAGTCGCCGATGAGTCGCGCAATACGGCGCAAATTTTCATAAATCTGCGCGTGCGGGAAGAGATGCTTCCAGCTCATGGTGAAGTAATCGCGGAATTTTGTGGATGCGATGCCGACCTGGATGTTGTAGCTCAACAACCGTAGCACGCGTTTTTCCGCCGCAACCGGTCCCGGTGCCGTGTCGTAATACTTGAGGTGCGGCCTTATCGACATGTCTGACCTGTGCTGTAGTGGTATCGCGCACCCGTTACGGCGCCAACGCCAGTAACGGTAATTCGCGATCTTGTCCCCGCGCATGAGCAAGTCTGCCCATCCGTCCTGCCCGATGCAGTTTTAATATCGTTCCGTGTGGGGAAAATCTACAGCAATGGCCTGAATGAAGAGTGAGGCCCACGTCGTAGTTTCAACAAGGCGGATGCGCGCGGCTATTTTTTTGCAGCGCCTTCTTTTTGGATCAAATAATCCACAACCTTGAACACGTTGGCGTGCGTTTGCACGCCCGGCATGCTTGCACCAACGCGGTATTTGCCGTTGACGATCACGGTGGGTACGCCCTTCGCGCCGTAACGTTGGCTCATTTCCTGAGCGCGGCGCACTTTGCTTTCTACCGCGAAAGAGCGAAACGCCTTGCGGAAGTCCTCGTCCTTGACGCCGTTCTCGGCGAAGAAGGCGGCGACTTGATCTTCGGTTTCGAGTTTGCGTTTCAATTCATGCACCGCCGCAAACAGTAATTCATGGGTCTTGTCGAAGATGCCCAGCGCTTCCTGGGTGTAGTACGCCCGGCCGAGGATGGCCCACTCAGGGCGGAAAATTCCTGGCATGCGCACGAACTCGACATTTGCCGGTTTGGTCTTCAGCCACTTCACCACATACGGTTCGAACTGGTAACAATGCGGACAGCCATACCAGAATTGTTCGACCACCTCTATTTTGTTTCCAGTGCTGGTCGGTTGGGCGGGCGTGACTAGCTCATAATGCGAGTTTTCTGTGTACTCCTCGGCAAACAGCGCTGTCGGCGCCGCGAGGGTGAGTGCAGCCGCTACGACGATTGATGCGAATGAATACATGACGATGATCTCCTGGCGAATTTTGACGCACGCTAGCGCAAACAGAATATGAACGCAACTCAAAGGGCACGCCAGAACAATCGGCGTGCGGGCGCTTTGATCGGTAGTGGCGATCCGATATGCTACGCCCGGCGATCTTCATTCATTTAGCGCGAGTATAAAAACATGACACGGGAACAAATCGATCTGGCCAAGTTTTTAAATCAGCAATACCTCTGTGAGTCGCTGACCATCAAAGAGGTTCAAACCTTGCTTGATTACACCGAGGTAGTGACGTTTGACAAAGGCGACATTATCGCCGACATCGGTCAAGTCGGCGACGCGCTGTATTTCGCGATGAAGGGCGAAGCGGTCCTGCTGTTTCAGGAGGGCGAACAGGAAACCGAAGTGGGCCGGATGAAGGAGGGGGAGTTGATCGGCAACATGTCGTTTTTTGATCGCCACCCGCGTTCGGTGCGGCTGCGTGCCAACAGCAACGACACGCAATTGCTCAAACTTACGCGCGCGATGTACAACCGTCTACGCGTGGAGCACCCCTATATTGCGGTGAATTTTCTCGAGCACGCCATCATCAGTCTCGACCATTTAGTGCGCCGCGTGAGTTCCGATGTTGCGACGTTTACGAACTATATGTTCACGCCGGGAAGAAAGTAATCCGCCGTTTTCAGTTTTACGGGTTGCGGTTGCTCTGGAAAAACGCCGCCACGTCTTCCATGTCGGTATCCGTCAGCGGCTCCGCCATGCCGTTCATGATGGGGTCTTTGCGCGTACCCGCTTTGAAAGCCTTGAGCTGCTTGACGATGTATTGCGCATGTTGGCCGGCCAGCACCGGGTACAACGGATTAGTGCTGCGTCCACCCTTGCCGTGGCAGATCTGACAGGGAATGGCCTTTTCTTTGCCGGCGTCTTTGTCGCCGACGGCTTGTGCAGTGGCGGCAAATACTACGCTCGCCGTTAACAATGCCACGCCAAAAATTTGGATTTTTTTATTCATTCCCTGTCCCATGAGTCGTTGTCTACTGGAAGTTGGTTGTAACGTGAGAATGGGCTTGCTGTAAAGAAAGTTAGCTGAATCTTTTAACATTCGTCTATCCATCGGTAAAAATATTTGTATGGTTACGGTACTAAAAAATGCACGTTTTATCGCCGGTGCGGCGCAGTTGCATCAGGCTCCCGCAGATTTCGGTCACGAAGTCGCGTTTGTCGGCCGTTCCAATTCCGGCAAGTCGAGCGCAATCAATGCCATCACCCACAACGGCAAACTTGCACGGGTGAGTAAACAGCCTGGGCGCACCCAGCAGATTAATTTTTTTGAAGTGGCGGAGTTGCAACGTATTGTCGATTTGCCCGGCTACGGTTTCGCCAAAGCGCCGCTGGAAGTGCGCGAGAGCTGGACCAAGTTGATTGAATCCTATATCGCGCAGCGCGAATCGTTAAGTGGATTGATTCTGGTGGCCGACGTGCGTCGCGGCATTACCGAGTTGGACTGGACGTTGCTTGCGTGGTGTAGCCACGTGTCGGTGCCGGTGCATGTGCTGCTCAGCAAATCTGACAAGCTTAGCCGCAGCGCGGCGGCGCTCACCTTGCGCAAGGTGCGTGATGTTCTGAATGCGGCGAACCTGAGTGCCGAACTGCAATTGTTTTCCGCAGTAACGGGTGTGGGTCTGGCGCAAGCGCAAGGGGTTGTGAGCCACTGGCTGCGCGGTGAGAAAAGAAGAGCCCCGGCGGAAGGGAAAGCGCCGGGGCTCTAAACGTCCGTCAAAAAATCGACTGGACTGTGTTCCCGCCCAGGGAGGAGGAAGGGCGGAATAGCGCTACGGACGCGCTACCGGTGATTAAGAACAGGCCCGCGCGCAAAAGTTCACAGCGACCACCACGAATACGAAGGGAACCCCCTGGTTTCTCCCGCTGCCTCTTGAACCGAGGCGGCGGGACTTAACTGATTAATTATTAGAGGCTTTCTTCTGTTCGCGCAAATTGTTTAGTACTTGCTGGGCACGCGCGACGCGTGCGCGTGCCCGCGTGCTTCCGGGATTGAGCCGGAGCGCCTCTTCCCAGACGGCCTTGGCTAGTTCGATCTCACCATTGCTGTACAGGAGATTGCCTTTTTCCAGCAGTTCGTCGAAGCGGGTAGCAATTGAATCAGCAAGCGTTTGCTCCATCACGGGGATTTGCGGATGATTTTTGTCGGTGCTGCGCAATTGTTCAAGCATGCCCTGCGCCCGCAGTACATCACCTTTACCGAGCGCGACATTGATATCCTCCACCAGGCGGCGGCTCTGTTGTTGCTGGCGTTCTTCCACCGCGTGCAGCGATTGCTTGCGTTTCTCGGCGTTGCGCCGCGCCTGCTCCTGCTCTTCGTGCAACCGTTGCCTGCGTTTTTCCTGGGTGAGCTGGTGCTGCGCGCGGTCAAGACGTTCCAAGGCGAGTATGTTTTCGGCAATGGGGTAGAGGCGATCAGCTGCATTCAAGAGACGCTCGGCCTGGTCCAGATCTTTCGCCGCCAGTGAGGTGATTCCCATCCGCGAAAGCTGTACTGCAAGCTTTTGCGCTTCGCTGTGCACCTCGTCGAGCCGGGTCGTCGCAGAGGTGTTGCGCGGTTCCAGATGGACCAATTCCTCCAATGCCACGCGCGATTGCAATAGCCACGTCGCACGTTCAAAAAGCAATGCAGTATTCAGCCCTTCAATGCGTTCCTGCTGGTGTGAGGCCAGGGCGTTACGCCATTCCTGTGTTGCTGCGCCTTGCGGGTACTGTGTCGCGGCTTGGTCTAGCAGCCGATACGCGGTGTTCCAGTCCTGTTTATTCACCGCATCTTCAACGTCTGCGGCGATCACTTTGTCGTAGCTGTCCGCCAGCGCAGTGACTTGCGCCAACTGCCGACGCGTTTCAGCGGCATCATATTCGCGCAGCTCGCGCTCAAGCGTTTCAATGGCCGCGCCGTAGCGCTGTGCTTTAATAAGAGCGACCAGTTCCGGCGTCTGGGAGGGTGCTTTAGTTGGGTCGGATGTTTGCGGCGTGCTTGCGGTAAATAAATCTGCCTCGCTCTCGTCAAACCGGTACTGGACGGTGCCCGTACAGGACAACAACGACGTCACGCTGACGGCAACTACACTCCAATACCGCACGTTCACGTCAATTCACCTTGCTCAATGCAAGTAATGCGCTTTTGATTTGCCGTTCCATCGCCGATGCGTAGAAGGGGGCGACATCGTGCACAAGATAAGTACTCAACGGTTGGGATTTATTCCGCACCTGAATGGACTGGTGCGGCC
The DNA here is from genome assembly GCA_031421535.1 of Gammaproteobacteria bacterium. Taxonomy (GTDB): domain Bacteria; phylum Pseudomonadota; class Gammaproteobacteria; order SG8-11; family SG8-11; genus UBA6921. The sequence goes on along the minus strand of JANOOV010000546.1, from coordinate 18,142 downwards.
TGGCCGATAATTTGTCAGCCAGACCAGTGATGCGCAACGTGTCTTCGGTAATCAAAATCTGATCTGCGGTTGCGGCCGAGCACAGCCGCGACGCCACGTTGACCGCATCACCAACGACCGTGTATTGCACCCGCTCGGCCGAGCCGATGTACCCGGCCAGCATGTCACCGGCGTTGATGCCGACGCGAAAACGCATCGGCAATTTTCCCTGCGTTGTACGGATACGGTTGAGTCCCGCCATCAGCTTTACGAAAAACACGCTGTAGGCGATGGCGTGAAACGCATGCGTGTCGTCGTCTTCCGCGATGCCGAAAATCACCATCGCGCAATCGCCGATGAATTTGTCGATGGCGCCTTTATACATCGGTGCGGTTTCCGCGACGGCGCCGTAGAAGTCGCTCAGCAGTTCGGCAACTTTTTGCGGGGACATGAGCTCCGACACGGCGGTGAATCCCACGATGTCGATAAACACGACGCTGGCATTCACGTGACTGCCGCCCAGCGTAACTTCACTGGGCTGATCGTTGCTGATGATTTCGCGGGCGACGTTGGCGGGCAGGTGGCGCTGCAATGCGGTCGCGATCTGGTTACGCTGGCGTATGCCCTGGGCCATCTGCATAGATTTCATTTCCAGCGAACGCGCCGTCACGTTCACCGAATTGATCAGGTCGCCGATTTCATCGTTGCGCGTGGTTTCGATCTGGTGGTCGTAATGCCCCATGCTGATGGCGCGGCTGGCATCGGTCAGTTGGTAAATGGGTTTATACAGGCGTCGGCCCAGCAGATAAGCCACCGCGATACCGACCAGAATCATAAGGGTGGTGGCGGTGATAATCGATTCCACCATTTGGTCAATAGACTGCGTGAGCGTGCTGCGTGTAAACGAAATCACCGCGTAGCCCACGATCAGATCCTTGAAACGTACCGGACTGATAAACGCCACGGCGTCGATGGGTCCGCGCGGTGCATCGGCCCACTGCCAGTCGAGGGACATCTGCGTGCCGTCCAAGTATTGTTTCTTCGCGCCGACCAAGGGCGCACTGAATTCAAACGGTTGATTACCGGCGCTGGAAATCAGCTTGCGATCCGCACCGAAGACTACCGCGCCCAGTACGTTTTCGGCGGTGGCAAGATTGGCAGTGAGCACGTCCAGCAACAGATTGTCTTTGGCGAGCAGCGGTTCAATGGTGGATTTGGCCATCTGCGCCACCACCGTGCGGCCGGTCGAATGAATCTGATACGTCAATATCTGTTTTTGATTGTGGATCACGAGCGCGCCCAGCAAGGACATGGCGATGGTGATGACCATGCCGATGACCAAGGCGAATTTGACCGCGACGGGAACGCGAATGCGAAGCAGCGCGTGGTTCAGCAACGCGATACGGTGCCAAACTTCAAGCGCGCCGGACGCAACCGGCTTGACCAGCGCATGCGTCACGCTGGCGAGTTCGCCCACTTTTCCGATCAGACCGGAAAACGACATTTCTGACCCTCGACTGGACCTACGAAATCATCATGTGCAACCCAGCGTGCGCCAAACGATGGTAGCACGAGTCCGGCGCTCTTCCGCCAGTGTTTTGCCATCCGCAATCAAAGTTCGACACCTGGCGCAACAGTGCTTTTAACTCGCTGAATTACCCGGTAATCACGGGGCGTCGGAAAGGCGTGCTCAATCCCGGATATCGACACCAGTGAGTGCGTGTTAAATATCAATCAGCGTTTCCTGCATTTCACCATCGGTGTTGATGGTTACACAGCGCACCTTCGGTATGCGCGACAAAATATAGCCCGCCATCAACATCACCAGGGTTTCATTACGTGCAGTGAGTGCGGTGTGCAATTTATCGGCGGCAATTTGGCAACGTTCAATGGGTGACGGATGGTCAACCCAGTCGCGGCTCATCTGCCAGCCTTGGTCCATATCGCGATCCATCTTGGCGAAAAAATCCTGCCCGTTATGCAGCACTTCATCAGCCACGGAAATTGCAATCGGACGGTCTTCAAGGACGATGTTCAGAATCATAGCGAAGCTCTCGGCGTCAGGTTAATGGTAATGAATTTTGCTGGATATGTATTGCGGGCTAATGCCGCGAATAATTCGGCCGATGCAAGTGAGCAGCATTATGCCGCCAGCAGGGAAAAACCATGTCAACAAAACTAGCACAACGTCTCACCGCGATAGTCGTCGTCACGGCGGCAGGCTTGTTAATTTTCGGCGCATTCGCATTGTTCACGTTCAGCCAGCTCAAGGTCAACGGGCCGGTATATGACCGTGTGGTGCAAGGTAAAGACCTGATCGCGGATATCTTGCCGCCGCCTGCGTACATCATTGAAGCCTACCTGGTCAGTTTGCAACTTTCCGATACAACCGACGCGGCAAGGATTGAGCAGCTCACCGCACGCTTTCGCACGCTGAAAAAAGACTACGACGAACGCCACGTGTTCTGGCGCGACGCCGGGCTCGAACCCAAACTCAACGAAGCATTTCTCACCAACGCGCACGCGTCGGCGCAGCGATTTTTTGACATTGCCAACAAAACTTTTTTCCCGGCGGTCAGCAGCCGTGACCGTACCCAGCTTGGCGTCGGCCTGGCGCAGATGTCCGAAGCCTACGAACAACACCGCCGGGCCATCGATAATGTCGTGACCCTGACCCATCAGCGCAACAAGAACACGGAAGACGCAGCGCGCGCGGCGGTGAGTTCCCATACGTTTTGGCTGGTCGGTATTCTGGTGGTCGCAATGGGCAGTGTGATGTTTATAGCGACCGGTACGCGTCGTCACGTGCTGCGGCAGTTGGGCGGCGACGTGGAAACGGTCGTGGATTTGACCCACCAAATGGCGACCGGTGACCTGTCGGTTGCAATTTCTGTGGATCAGGGTGACCGCACCAGCCTGCTGGCGGCGCTCAAAGAAATGCAAAAGAATTGGCGCAGCGTGATGGAACAAATGAGCACGCATTCCAATCGGCTTATTACTGCGGCGGAACAATTGTCCAGTGTAACCGGGCAGGCGCAGAGCCGCCAAAACAGTCAGCACGATCAGGTCGATCAGGTGGCCAGTGCCGTGAACGAGCTGTCCAGCACGGTACAGGAAACCGCACGCAATACGGCACAAGCCGCTGCCGCAGCGCAGCAAGCCAACGACGAAGCGACCGGCAGCCGGGCGATCGTGGCGCAGGTACAGGTGGCGATCAGCGCGGTCGCGGCCGAGGTGGAGAACGTGGCGCAGGTACTGCATCAGCTGGAATCGGAAAGCGGCAACATTGGATCGGTAGTCGATGTCATCAACGGCGTTGCCGAACAAACCAATTTGCTGGCGTTAAACGCGGCCATCGAAGCGGCGCGGGCCGGGGAGCAAGGGCGCGGTTTCGCCGTGGTTGCCGACGAAGTGCGTACGCTGGCGTCGCGCACGCAAAAATCGACCCAGGAAATCCAGCAGATAGTGCAGCGTTTGCAACAAGGCACCAAACGGGCCGTGGATGTGATTCAACACGGCCAGGGCAAGAGCAAAGACAGTGTCGCGCAAGCCGACAGCGCGGCGGTGTCGATTGAAAAAATTGTCACCGTGATGCGCAACATCAACGATATCAACACCCAGATTGCAACCGCACTGGAACAACAGCGCTCGGTGACGGAAGAAATCAATCGCAACATTTCCGCTATCGCGAATAATACCCAGACCTCGGCAGATGGCGCACAACAAACCGCGTCCGCCAGCGGCGCAATCACGCAGATGGCATCGGACTTGAGGGTTTTGGTAAGCAAGTTTCGGCTGTGACGGGTAGAATCCGCGCTCCAGTTTTAGTAGCGAGTGCGTCATGGCTATTCTCACCTTCCGTAATGTCGTTCTCACCCTGGGGCAACCGCCGTTGTTCGACGGCGTGAATTTTTCCATCGAGCGCGGCGAACGGCTGTGCCTGATCGGCCGTAACGGCACCGGCAAATCGACCTTGCTGCGCATGATTATGGGCGACATGCCGCCCGATGACGGCGAAGTCGTGCGTGTGCAGGGTTTGCGTGTGGCGCAACTGGCGCAGGAAGTACCACAAGATGCGACCGGCAGCGTGTATCACGTGGTGGCGGGCGGTTTGGGCAATATCGGCGAAGTGATTGAGCGTTATCACAACCTGACCCATGCGTTGGCCGACGGCGATTTTTCCAAAATGGATGAGCTCGAACGCTGCCAGCACGAACTGGAAGCGGCCGACGGCTGGACTGTCGGCCAACGCGTTGACAACGTGCTGACGCGTCTGGCGCTGAACCCGGATTCCGAGGTTGACAGTTTATCCGGCGGCCTCAAGCGCCGCGTGATGCTGGCGCGCGCGCTGGTCAGCGAACCCGACCTGCTGTTGCTCGACGAGCCCACCAATCACCTCGACATTGCTTCGATCCTGTGGCTGGAAGAATTTCTGCTCGGTTGGAGTGGCACGCTGTTATTCATCACCCATGACCGCGCGTTTTTACAGCGGCTGGCGACGCGCATTATCGAACTCGACCGTGGCAAGCTGGCCGATTTTCCCGGCGATTACTTAACCTACATGACACGCAAGGAAGCGCTGCTGTCGGCCGAAGATACCGCCAACGCGCTGTTCGACAAGCGCCTTGCGCAAGAAGAAGTGTGGGTGCGCCAAGGGGTCAAGGCACGTCGTACGCGCAATGAAGGCCGGGTGCGCGCACTGAAGAAAATGCGCGAAGAATTTGCCGCGCGCCGCGTGCGCACCGGCTCGGCGCGCATGGCGATCCAGGAATCCGACCGTTCCGGCAAGATGGTGGTCGAAGCGATCAACGCAGCGTTTGAGTACGCGGGGAATCCTGTGATTCGCGACCTCAACACCGTGATCATGCGCGGCGACAAGGTCGGCATCATCGGCCCCAACGGCGCGGGCAAGACCACGCTGTTGCGCCTGTTGCTGGGCCAACTCGCACCCTCGCGCGGCACACTCAAGATCGGCACCAATCTGGAGGTAGCGTATTTTGACCAATACCGCGCGGCGCTCGACGAAGACAAAACCGTGCAGGAAAACATCGGCCAGGGCAGCGAGACCGTCACCATCAACGGTCAGCCGCGCCATGTGTTGAGTTATTTGCAGGACTTCCTGTTCACGCCCAACCGCGCGCGCCAGCCGGTGCGCGCGCTGTCGGGCGGCGAGCGTAATCGCCTGCTGCTGGCGCGCCTGTTCACGCGCCCGTCCAACCTGCTGGTGCTCGATGAACCGACCAACGACCTCGATTCCGACACGCTCGATCTGCTGGAAGAATTGATCATCGACTACGCCGGAACCGTGTTGCTGGTCAGCCACGACCGTGCGTTCATCAATAATGTCGTGACCAGCTCCTTGGTGTTTGAAGGTGACGGCGTCGTAAACGAATACGTCGGCGGTTACGACGACTGGCTGCGCCAGCGTGCCGCGCCGGTGGAAACCAAAACCTCCGCCAAACCCAAACTCGAAATGCCGGAAGTGTCGCGCGAAAAAACCACGAAGAAGTTATCGCACAAAGATCAACGTGAACTGGATGCCCTGCCTGCAACCATTGAAAAACTCGAAGCACAGCGCAGCGAGCTGAACACGCTCATGGCTGCGCCGGAGTTTTATCAACAAGATAAAGCGGCCATCCACAAGACGCAGACGCGCGTGACACAGGTTGAAGCTGAGCTAAAAATCGCCTACGCGCGGTGGGAAGAGTTGGAAGGGTTGCGGGGTTGAGGTAGATGCATTCTGAACCAACAACAGGAATTTTAAATTCTACTGGCACCTAGCGGCTAGTTCGTTTACGCGTCGGCGGGCGCTTGCCAAACTCGGCGAACGCAATGCCGCTCTCTCAGCGCTCCAGTTTTCCCGTACGAATTGCCCAAGCACCGCGTTGTAACCGATGCCTTGGGCGGCCACCGCTCCAGGCGCTTTGATCAATTCATCGCGAATGGTACGTGGCGCTTTTTTTGCGAGTTCAAGCAAGGTTCGTTTGGGATCATCAAGAGTATCCGGCGCGCTTGGAATCTTCGTGGATTTGATCTTCAGTAAGTTGGCGAAGGCCTCGGCGTCCGCCATCAGCCAGGATTCAACCTCGCGTACAGCTACCCGGAAAAGCAGGTCCCGTGGAAATTTACGGTTGCCTTTCCATGTCGATATCAACAATGGAGCGCACGCCACCCGATCAAGGTCCGTTATCAGTAACACTGGCAATGAATAGGCTACTCCAATGAGCTCGGGTAGCTTTTTTTTCAGATTACCAGCGCCTTTCCCAGGTATTGTTACATCAACACACAATACACCGCCGGTGTCGAGAACCAGGCGTTCGGCCACCGCCTCAGACAAAGCGTCCTCGGTCGCGAGATACAAACCTTTCTTCACCATAGACCTAATTGTTCAATATTCACGGGCCGTGTTTTTGGAAGCACTACCTCGGCTACGGAGAGTCCAGCCTCTAATCCTTTGGCTTCACTCTCGCTAATCGGCCGGACGCGCGTCCCCTCACTGCCAGTTTCCAGAATCACCACTCCGCGACCGTCGATGCCGCGATTGCTCAGCATCGTATCGCTATGGGTACTGATAATGACTTGGCGCCGATGCTTCGCTTCGCGTAGCGTACGGTCGATCAATAGTGGAATTTGTTCGACCACCGCCTGATGCAGAGAAAGCTCAGGCTCTTCGAGCAAGAGCAATGAGTCGCCATCCAGCAGCGACCACAGCAAACCGATTAAACGTAGCGTTCCATCAGAAAAATATTCCTCACGTTGCCATGCGCCTTGCGGCCGGTGATGTTCATACAAGGCTTCCAAATGCGGACGGCCCGTCACTTTGTCGGGGAGGAAGCGCAGCTCTTTGAATTGGGGTACGGCGGCGGAAAGCGCCTTGGCGATCTTGCGCAGCCGTGCATCACGTGTTTTAGCAGTGCACTTGGCGATGCGCTCCAGAAATCCCTGACCGAAAGGGTCGTCTTCAAGCCGTTGCCCCCCGATCTTATCCCCGTATTTAAGTAACTGTGGTACCAAATGCAGGTAGGTTACATTGCTTAAGAAATTTGAAAGTTCTCTGAATTTGACATTTGCTTGAATCTGTTCCAAGTGTGTTTGCGTAAGCAGCTGGATGTCTTTGTTGTCAGCATCGTTTGGCCGACGGAGCAATCGACGCTCTCCTTTCCAGACTTCCTCGGTTGAGACCAACAGTCGCCGCTGCGCACCTTTGCCCTCGGATTTGAATCCGAGGATGTACTTCCATGTCGGTTCAGTAGCATCAGCGCTCTCAGCCAGGTGGACCTCGATACGCACTTCGTTATCGCGTCGCGCATCCAAACAGCACAACATGAAAATACCGCCCCGGTTCTCTACTGCTTTCTGAAGCCCACCACCGTTCGACTTGCTGACGTCGCGCAAAAAGCGAAATACATCCAGCAAGTTCGATTTGCCCGATCCGTTGGGTCCAATTACATAAGTTCGGGAGAAAAGAGGCACATGCGCCTCACGAAAGTTACGCCAGTTTTTTAAGTGCACGCGCGTAATCAACATCACTTGATCTCCAAGAACTTCAGGCTATTCATCGGGTGCTGCGTCATGCACTCAACCGCGCACTGCGCTACTCGGCATCGGCATAGACATTGACCCAGAGGTGCATTCTGACCGCCCCGTCCGCTGCGCGTCCACCTGTTCCTGCTACTGGGTTGCCCATCGAAAATGAGGAGGGGAGTGAACGTGCGCGGAGTTACCCGCTCTTGATCATCCTGATCAAACTCGGCATGGTTTTTTCATCATCGTCGAAGCCGCCGTGCGTGGTGCTGCTGGTGGATTTGGATGGTGCGGCGTAGGTCTGGACATTTTTCAGTGCGGCGGCAATGCACCACGGTTTGAAGTATTTTTCCATGCCGAGAATCGGCACGCGCTGCCCGCCTTCAAACGATTCCGATACCAGATACAACAACGAACGCCCGTAGCCGAGGATCGGTCGGCAGGTGCTGTCTTGCAGCTCGGCGCTGTCGGTGAGCTGAAACTGGCGGAGCATTTTCACAGTGTTGTCTTTTAATTTCGGGCGCACCAGGCGGTCGAAATCTTCCACGCGCACCGCCGGGGCGAGAAAATTCACGCTCTCAAATTTCCATCCCGCCGCACCCAACGCATTGATGATGTGACTGTGCACAATGGTGCCGGCCGAGTGGCCGACCAGGTGCAGGCGCATGGGGTTTTGTTGCTTCCATTGCGGGCGCGCCGTGAGGTCGTACAAAATGCGCGCGCCGCTGTTTTTGTTGCTGCTGATCGCCTCGGCGTTTTGTTTCATCTCGCCCCAGATTCTGGTGCCCAGCGGTGAGAGCATGCGCTCCAGTCGTTGATTCCAGAATTTCTGCATCTGTTCCCACACACCGCCGGTCGGTTTGGCGAGGCCATGAATCTGATCGGAGAAACGGTTTTTCAACGTGGACCACAGGTCGGTTTCCCACATGAAAAAAATCGGGAAGATTTGCGCGTCGTACATTTCCGGAATCCAGCGCGCGGCGGTTTGCGCCGCTTTGTCTTCCCCGGTTAAGCCGCCGTGTGCGTAGATCGCCACGTCCATCGCCTGCGTGGCGCTCAGCCCCCAACGCTCACGCGCAACCTGCATGTGGCTGTCAAGCAGTGACACCAGATCGCTTTGCTGGGTGCGGAAGTTGCCGCTTTGACTGAGCGTGCCGTTGTTCTCCATGTCGATAATAAACGGTGCGATTTCACGGTTACGAGACAACACATCCGCCGCCACTACTACTTTGCCCGCTTGCACGCGCAACGATGGAGCTTGTGCGATCTCGGTAGCCTGGTGCGTGACCACGCCGAGCTGCGCGACCCAGCAGTCCATCGCGTGCGCGGTCCAGTCGGCATACGTCAAGACCGCGAACCCACCGCTGCCCCAACGCGTACCCCAGGAATTCTGGATGATGAAACCTTCCGGTGTGTAGCCGACGATCACGAACGCGTGGCCGCCGTCGGCAGGCGAGGCCGCCTGATGCGGGATGGTCCAGTAACCCTCTTTGGGCGGCTTCGCGTTCAGGCCGGTCATCCAGCCGTCGTGACAAATGGCGCTGGCGTATAAAATTCCGACCTCGTTGAGCGCCACGTGCATGTCGGTCACGGAACGCACATCGACACGATAGTAAGCGCCCAGCGGACGATGCGCGGCGTCCAGCCACCAGTCTTTTTTCGGATCGCTGACCGGCCGGGGCATGTCGAGACTTTTCCACAGCTCGCTGCGGCAGGCGCCGTGTTTGTACCAGCCTTTCATGCCGCCGCGCAGACTCGACCCTTCGTCTTTGAGCGCGCCGGGAAATTCGTCATAGCGTCGCGCCATCGAATACAGCATGAACGGTGACACGGCGGCGGCGCTCGCCGCGCTGCCTTCCTGGTCTTGTGCAAGCAGCAGGAAACGCACCACGCTTGCCAGCGAAAATCCCGTGCATGCGTTGGTGGCACCCTGGTCGAGCACCTCGAGTTGCGCGCGCGGCAACATCACCGGCGCAGGCCGCTGCGCGACCGGAGGTTGATACACGCGGTCACGCAAATCAACCTGGTCGGGAACCACGCTGCGTTTGAATTGGGGTTTGGCTGAGGTGCTTTTCTTGGGTGGTTTCGCCTTGGGCATACATCCTCCGTGAGGTTGATAACCACGACACCGCGCAAACCATCATGGTGTGGCGGTGACGGCCCGTGGCTTAAGTGACGGCAAGTGTTGAACACCGCAGCGTGATTGCGCAAGTGACTGTGAATAAATCACAGCGCGCATGTGCCGATGCTCAATTTTGAAACATTACGCCCACGCCGAAGCGGAATTGCGGCTCGCTGTTGCCGCCGCCCTTCGGCCACAAATGGATTTGTTCGGGCGCAATCGCCGGATAGATATAAGTCGCCGCGTCGATCTTGCCTTCCTTGGCGCCAGTAATCGTTCCAGTCAAGCTCAGCTCCCGGCCGGGTGCATAGTCGGCGGTTTCAAGATAGCCGCCGTGCTCGATGATGAAGCGTCCCAACGGGTCGCGATCCAGGCGTGGACGCTGGCGGTCATTCAACGGGTAGGCGAGTATTTCCAGTTGCGTAGCGTTCTCGAGATTTTTGCTGTTGATGATCACGCCGCCCCACAGCACCCGGGTGCCGCGTACGGTGTCTATTTTTGCCACCGCCGCGTTCGGGGTAAGCGCGGTGTTGACGTTTTTCAGATCAAGCGGCGGAGCGCTCGCGCAGGCATTGAACAGCGCGGCGGCGGCAACTGCAAACCAGACATGGATGCGCATGATGGTAGCCCTCATGATTAACGTTAATAGTGCCGGTGCCGGTGCGGCCAATACGGATACCACGGGTCGTGCCAGAACGGGTCATAGTACATCGTCGGTGCCGGAATCAGCAGTGGCCACAAGTGCGCGGACGCGGTTTTTACAACCACGTAACGGTAGTCAAACTCGCCGATTTTGCGGCTGCTGTCGCCATCCACGATACCGGTGAGGGTAATGTCACGGCCGCGCGCGTAGATCACCGGATCCAGAAACCCGGCAACCCTGGCGATGAAGCGCCCACCGCTCCGGTCGGACTCACGCGGACGGCCGGAGCCGTCCAAGGGGCGTTCAACGATTTCAAGCCAGGTTTCCTGCGCCTGGTTTTCCAGTTGCTCGATGCTGCCGCCCCAACGCACCTTGCGCCCGGCATAACTGCCGGTGTCGGCGCTGACTTGGGTCAGTGCGGGATTGTCCGGCAGGGGTTCGCGCAAGAACGGCGGCGCCTGAGTGGCGCAGCCGACGGTGAGTATGGTCATTGCCAGTACCGCGATTGAATTACGCATGGTGTTCGCCCTCGTGTTCAACGTGTTTATTGAGACACCACAGCGGATACGAAGCAATGGGTAAATTACGGCGCATGGCAGGCGGGCTTGCACCCGCTCAAATAAAGTCAGGTACTGCCGATGAAGTAATCGGCGGGGCGCCACCGGTACGGGTACTGTTTTGGCCATTGATCACCTATTTCTGCGGTCATTTCATCCATTGGAGTATTTAACCGAGGATGAAATGGCCATGCTCGTTTCGGAAATAGAGCCGCAGGAAATGGCTGCCGACACGGAGTTGATTGCGCTGGGTTCGGCCGATCCACGGGTGTTGTATTTACTCACCGGCGAAGTCGTCGTCCGTGCCGCCGATGGCCGTAGTTACAACGTGGTGGCCGGTGAACCCGGAGCCAGGCAGCCGATCTCACATTTGATTCCGCATCGCTACACCGTCACTGCGGTGTCGCCGGTGATGTATTTCTGGGTGCTGGGGCGCGTTATCGACAATTTACTGGGGCGCCACAGTCGCGCCGGAGAAGGCGCCGAGCCCCGGGCGGTGCAGCCGACAACACTGAGTAACCCGTTATTTCAAGCTATTCAGCGTGATCTTGAGCATGACCGCCTGGCGCTCCCTGCGCTGCCGGACATGGTGCTGCGTTACCGCAATATCGTAAACGGGGATGCGGATGTGCGCCGCATCAAGGCGTTGATTCAAACTGATCCGGCGCTTACGGCGTTGCTGATGAAGGTGGCCAACAGCGCCGTGTACCGCGCGACCAAACCCATCGCGACCATCGAAGACGCGATCATGCGCATCGGGCTCAAGGCGCTGCAAAATTTTGTCATCGGATTTGCGATGCGCAAGCTGTTTAAAACTAAATCGCCGCACATCAGAAAACAGATGGAAAGTTTGTGGACGCACAGCACCGAAGTCGCGGCGATTGCTTACGTGCTGGCGAAAAAGGTTGGAAAATTCAATCCCGACCAGGCCATGCTGCTGGGCCTGCTGCATGATGTCGGCACGCTGCCGGTGCTGAGTTACGCCGAGAATTTTCCCGCAATCGCGAGCGACGCGCAGGAGCTTGCCGCCACCGTCAAAGAACTGCACGGCGATGTCGGTAGCCTGGTCATGACAAAATGGAATTTCCCCGACGACTTTACGCGCGTCGCCAAAGAATCCGACGACTGGCAACGCGATCACGCGGGTGACGCCGACTACTGCGATCTGGTATTGATTGCGCAATGGTTCAGCTTCATGGGTAAGCAGGCCGGACACGACACACCGTCGTTTGACGCCCGCGTGCTGCCGGAATTAACCACGCTACCCGCTTACCGCAAACTCAATCTGGGCGAATTGTCGCCGGAAAACAGCATCGCCATCCTGCAAAACGCCAAGGAGGAAATCGCCGCAGCCATGCATTTGGTGACGATGTAGTTTTGGCTCCGGTATGCGCATGCTATTCGTGCCTGTCATACGGCCATCATTGATGGATTTTTCCACGCACTGCTCGGCACGGCACCCAGGGGGCGCCGTGCCGAGGTTGTTTTATCGGCATGTGGTCAAGATTAGATACATTATTTCTCGATCCCGAATTTTTTCGCGGCGGCTTTGGTTTCGGCGAGATGATGCTCAAAGCCGGGCAGCACTTTGTTGATCAACGCCCTGAGCTGTTCGTTTTTAACCGCAGGCAACAGTGTGGTTTTGACCGCATCGACCACGGATTGATGAAAGGTGACCTCATGTTGCAAATACGCCCGGTCAAAATCAACGCCGGATTTTGTTTGCAACAGCGCAACCATCCTGGCCAGCTTCTCAGCACTGTCATCATTGTCGGGGGGCGTTGGAATAATCCCGAGTTTAGTGGCCAGATCGCGGCCCATCTGCTGGACCGCGATATGATCAACAGCCACCATTTTTCCCAGCATTCGCACCTCTTCCGACTGGCCTTTTTTGACCGCGAGCCTTCCCGCCCAGAGGTCGGCGGTATTGGCTTGGTCGAAGATCGCAAAAATTGTGGCGTCGTCGAGCTTCGCTCCCGCATTGCTGTTGGTGCTCATCATGCCGACGGCAACCACCAGTCCGGCGGATAATGTCTTGATTAGGTATTTCATGGTTGATCTCCTGAAAACGCTGTTGGTGAATGACTCTCGATGTGTATGCTATGTCGTGGGCCATCTATTAGTGAATCGTGCATATTCAAATACAGAAATAGCTATTGGCTATCAATCGAGCCGGAGATCATTTTATGAATCTGGTGCAACTTGATTACGTGAAAGTCGTTGCCGAGACCGGTTCCTTCAGCGCGGCGGCGCGTAATTGCGGCGTATCGCAACCGACCGTGTCGAATGCCGTTTCCGATCTGGAAGCGGAGTTGGGGGCGAAGTTGTTCAAGCGCACGACGCGACGCGTCGAGCTGACCGCCTTTGGCAGGCATATTCTTGGCTTCATCGAAGCCGTGCTGACTTCAGCAAGCGATCTGGAACGGCAGGCCGAAACTTTTTTGAATCCGCAGCGCGCGTTGTTGCGTGCCGCTTTTTCGCCGATCATTGACAGCAAGCGGTTGATGGCGTTGTTCGAACCGTTCAAGCATGATCGCCGCGACCTCGAAATCATCTACAAAGAATGCAGCATCGAAGACCTGGAAGAACGGCTGGAGAGTGAAAAGGCCGACGTGATCTGCGGCATTCGCCTGCGCGACACGGCGGGGCGCGGCCGCTGCGTGCTCTATCAAGACATATTGCGCTACCTGCCGCGCGGTGGCCTGGAAACCTATCGAGGCGCATCCAGCATTACGATCAGCGAAATCGCACGCGAAATTTTGATACTGACCGTCGGCACCTGCGGCCTTGCTCCGGCGACGCGCGAGCTGTTCCGGCGCAACAAACTCAAGCTGCGCGAATATTCCGGTCAAGCGTTGAGCTATCACGTGTTACAGGAGTGGTCGCAACTGGGTATTGGCGCAGCGATTCTGCCCGAATCAAGAATTGCCGGAAACGCGCGGGCTTACCCCGTCGTAGTCTCCAACCGTCGGCCAGTGATGATCACCTATGAGGCGGTATGGGATCATCGCGCCTCCACCACAGCGCAAGTCAAAGCATTCGCGCGGTACCTTAAAACCGCCGTCGCGGCACTGCCTAAAGCCGTTAAAATTTAATTTGCGCGCACGCCGGTGTCGGCCGGAATCCGTAACGAATTGTTGCGCCTTGCTGTGGAAAAAGGCACATTCAAAAAACGGGTGACTTGACCGGGAGAGCCTCGCCCAGAGCGCTTGACTGAAGATGCGCCGCAGACTTGCTTACCCGCTGTGAGAATTGCCATGAACGATGCCGAACGAAAATACCTCATCCAGAAAACCTTCAACACCGTGGCCGAAGGCTACGGTGGTGCACCGCAGCGATTTTTTACGCTCGCGGCTGCGCGGTTGCCGGAGATTTTTGCGCTGCGTGGTGATGAACACCTGCTGGATGTCGCGTGCGGCACCGGTATTGCCGCATGTGCGCTTGCACCGCATCTGCCGCGTGGCCGCGTCACCGGGCTTGACTTTTCCGTCGGCATGCTCACACAAGCGCATCACAACGCGCAGGCGCGTGCGCTGCATAACATCGACTTCGTTGAGATGGATATGCAGGCCATCGACTTGCCAGGGCAGCACTTCGACGCCGCCAACTGTTCGTTCGGTCTGTTTTTCGTCAGCGACATGCTCGCGCAGCTCATGCACATCGCCAGTAAGGTGAAGCCCGGCGGTGCAGTGGTCTGCAACGCATTTTTCGACACTTCATTTTCACCCAACGTGGATCTGTTCCTGCGGCGCATCAAGCTTTACGGTATCGAACCACCGGAGTTCAGCTGGAAGCGCGTGGGCAGTGAAAACAAATTCGCGGCGCTGTATCGCGTCGCCGGATTACTTGACGTCAAGACCATGCACGTTGACGTCAGCTACCGGTTGGCCGACGCCGATGAGTGGTGGGACGTCGTGTGGTACGCCGGTTTTCGCGGCCTGGTCAACCAGTTGTCCTCCGGCCATCTTGAGGAATTCAAGCGCAACCATCTTGCCGAGATTCAGGCGCTCGACCAAGGCGACGGTATCCCCATGAACGTACAAATTGTTTACGCCAAAGGCACGGTGGCGTAATACGCAACGGAGGAACGATGCATAAAAAACGTAACGCACTTTGGCTGGGCCTGCTCGTGACGCTGTTACCAGGGTTTGCTGCGACCGGCTCGACAGCACGGGCGGATGATGCAGCGCGGAAAGACCTGAGTAAAAAAGTCGAGGCCGCTGCCGAGGCGATAAAAAATTACACTCTTGCACAGAAAGACGAGGCCATCAAAAGCGCCAAGGCCACGCTGGAAGATCTGGATGCACGCATCAAGCAGACGGAAGATCGTCTGGACAAAGAGTGGGGTCAGATGGACCAGGCGGCGCGCGACACTTCACGCACATCCATCCGCAATCTGCATGAACAGCGTACCGAACTGGCCGATTGGTATGGGCAGCTCAAGCAGAGTTCAGAGGTCGCCTGGGAACGAGTGAAACAAGGCTTTATTGACAGTTACGGAGTGCTGCGGGCATCCATCGTAAAGTTGCAAAAAGAATTTTGACATCGGTAACAATGTTTAACATCGTTTGTAATTTTGACGGTTGTGCTTAATGAATTCTTCAGCTTGACGAATTAACTTTAGCTCGTAGGTGCCGCAGCTTGTGTGGCGCGGACATTACGAGAGGGTTAATAGTCATGACTTACGTAATCGTATCTGAATGTGAATGCGGATTTTGGTCTAACCAATACGGCTGGGTCCACGACAAGGCTTCGGCATCGACTTTTTCAAGTGCCGGTGAATTTCCGCTCCCTCTGCGTTCCCGTCACGAAGGTTGTTTCGTCGATATCGATCTCGCTCCGGAATTTTATCTTGAGGAGCCGCTGCTGTCCGGCGATGAGGTCGTTTGGGAGGATACGAGCCGGGGAACAACGCAGACACAGACCATGCGCGTGCATAATGTCAAGACGGAAGACGGCTGCGCCCGGACCAGCGAGGATATTGTCGTGCTGCGCGACCCTGCCGGAACAATGCTGGAAACTTTTGCGCGCGCCGTGGCCTACGCGCCGTCGGCTGCAATGATGTTCAACGCATAAAATTTCAATCACTGGATCAAGGCTGCCCCAGGCGCGCGGGGCAGCCTGTCGTTGGTCAAGCGCATGCGGTGCCTGTCGGGTTTGGATAGAATGACGGGCCGATGAGCAAGCAGGCGCACGCATGAACGACCCACAGCAACACCATCCCCTGCATGGCATCACCCTCGAAACTGTGCTTACCCGCTTGGTTGAGCAATACGGCTGGCCAGGTTTGGGCAGCAGGATCAACATCCGTTGTTTCACTACCGACCCCAGCATTAAATCCAGCTTGAATTTTCTGCGCCGCACCCCGTGGGCAAGGAAAGCCGTGGAGGATTTGTATGTACGCTCGGCGCTGAACAAAGGAAGCTGAGAGCGACATTTACTCGTGCGCATCGACATGCTGCGCAGGTGCGGTAATGGTCAGGCCCGCTTCGCGAAAGTCGAGCTCGCGCTGAATGGCAAACAGGGTGTGCTCGTTGATTTTGTGCGCGTCGCGTAGCGCGTGCAGGGTGCGGCGTTCGGCGGCGAGTGCGTACAGCCGCATGGCCCGCTCCGCCGCGATGCGATTTGATACGGCGGAGTCGGCGCGCGCGGTGTCATCGGCGTGCTGGATGCGCAGAGCGTATTCACCGATCAAGGCGTTGGTGAATTCGCGGTCGGCGATTTGCTCCTGGTGTTGCAGTTGCGCGCTTAACACGTCGATGGCGGCCTGGCTTACCGCAACACGCGCGCTGCGTTCCTCGCGGATCATCGTGCCGTCGTCGGTGACGCGCATTCGGCGGATCAGCAACGGCAGTGTGAGTCCGTTAACCAGCAGCGTAAAAATAATCACGCTGGTGGCCAGAAAAATCAGCAGATCGCGCGCCGGAAACAATTCTGCTCCGGCCATCAGCGGCAACGACAGCGCACCCGCCAACGTGACGGCGCCGCGAATACCCGCCCAGCCGGCGATGAACACGTCACGCGGGCGCGGCGCGGCGAGATGCGGATAGTGCAGGCGATTCAGCCACAGCGACACGTGCGAACCGGGAAACACCCAGATCAAACGCACCAGCACGACCGTCACCCACACCACCAGCGCGTAGAACAACAGTTCGCCCCAGGCGTAGCCTTCAATGCGGCCCAACACACCGGGCAGCTGTAGTCCCAACAATACGAACACCAGTCCGTTGAACAGGAACAACACCATTTCCCACACGCTCCAGGCTTTCATGCGGGTTTCCAGCGTCATGTGTTTGTTGTCGTCGATACCGGCGTACACGCCCGCCGCGACGACCGCCAAAATCCCGGACACATGCACCGCTTCGGCGGCGAGATAAGCGGCAAACGGGGTAAGCAACGACAGCGCGATTTGCACGGCGGGGTCTTCCATGCCACGGCGTTGCAGTTGCAAGCGCAACCACTGAATGGCCATCGCGACACCCAGGCCGGCAATTGCGCCGCCGCCTGCGATCAACAAAAATGTCACGCTCGCGTCCGCGAGCGAAAATGTGCCGGTCACTACGGCGGCGACTGCGAACTTGAACGCGACCAGGCCGGACGCGTCGTTAATCAAACTCTCGCCACTGAGTATCGCGACCATACGCGCGGGCAGTTTTAATTTACGCGTCACTTCCGACACCGCCACCGCATCGGTGGGCGAGACCACCGCACCGAGCGCGAACGCCGCCGCCAGCGGAATGGAGGGGATGAGCCAGTGCACGATATAGCCCACCACCAAGGTGGTGGCAAACACCAGCCCGAACGCCAGCATCAAAATCGAATAGCGGTACAACACGAATTCACGCTTCGGAAACTGCCAACCGTCGGCGAACAGCAACGGCGGAATGAACAGCAGAAAGAAAATACTCGGATCAAGCGCGATGCCGGACAGCAGCGGCAGAAAACTCAGCGCCACCCCGGCGAGGATCAGCAGAATCGGCAACGGCACCCGTACACGTCGCGCCGCTGCGCCCACCAAGGCCACGGCGAGGATCAGCGCAAGACTGGCTTCGATAAGGTCCATGTTGGCGTATTTTGAATGGCGGAGTTGACGATGATGTTACACGGCGTGTGCTCGGCTAACCACTAACCTGCCAATTCAAACTTCTCTGCTGAATGAGAAGACGTGGATTTTTATGCCGAGGTCGGCGATCAAAATTCCAGCGACAACTCAGTGGCGAATAGCGTCTGGTGGCGAAGTTCGTTGCCTGCATCATCGAAAGCGAAGCCGGATTTAAAATCGGAGCGCAGGTATTCGCAGGTGATGGTCACGGTGTC
>JANOOV010000545.1:0-1679 GCA_031421535.1 Gammaproteobacteria bacterium | reverse complement strand
ACAATCGATCATACGGCGCATCTCGTTGTTCTGCGCGTTCCAACAACGAAGCGACCGTTTGTTTATTATGCAGGTTCAAACCCCTATGAAAAATTGCCAGAAAATCGCGCCAACTGAGAAAATATTTCTCAAAATATTCCTTGGTAAATTTTTCCTCTGTAGCGGCATTTCCCAACGTCCTCGATATTTGAGTGAAAGTCGGCGCGAACACGGTTTTCCAGACATCACGTGTATACGCATATTCAACCGCCGCAAATTTGCTAGGGCCGCTCGCTGATTTTGAATCCGGCGATAACCACATTCCCTCGATTGTCACGGGCTTGCCGTGACGTTTCGACCAGTTCACCGCATCTTCGATAGTTGGCTCACCTGCCGCTAAAATTTCTCCCAAGTAGGCCTTTAGCTTATTTTCCTCGGCAGCGAGAAAGTCGATATCGATTGCCTGGGCGGGGCGCCACCGCAGGTAGGCAAGGTAGAGATCCAGTAGTGAGTCGCTCGCTTTTTCGCGTTCGCCATCCGTACCAACCAAAAATTTCCGTACAGAACTTAGGCTAAGTGAGGATGCATCAAACATGAGATTAAGTTCTCCGTCTTTTCTTCGACAACTCTCCTCATCTCGGTGACAACGCGCTACAAACGACAATCTCTGGGTCGTAGCCAGCAACTGGTCAAACCGAATATCTTTGCTCACTAGATATGTTGGCAGACTCGCATCGTAGGGGTCCAGAATTTCCTTGAATTGAGTTACAAGTAGCGTTTTTTTTTCAGCTAGGCTGGTCTTGTAGTCTTGCAGTCCCCAGCTAAATACGGCATCCCGCTCCAATTCCTCTATGCTCGTGAGGGCTGACGCGCATTCTGATAGCACCGGCAATTCCTGCCCGCGCTGCGGCAGATCGACGCACGCAGTCTGAATCGTTTCTCGCAGCGACTGGCGTTGGTTCTGTGCGGTAACGACCTGATTCACAACTAAACCGGAAAATGCTGCCACCAAGATAACGCTTACACTGCTATTCAGCCAGCGCTTAAACCCGGGCTGTTTAGTACGAATCGCAAGGGGCTGATCGGTCGGCAAGAATCGCGTAAATACGTCATCTTTAAATGCGCCGTCGCTCACGAAATAGATTCCACGCAACGGCGGGATAATTTGCAGCGCATTCTCTTCTACCAGTAACTTAACACCGGATATCAATCCGTCCTCAAGCTTGCCAAAAGACTCAACAAAGTCCCATATCCCCTTTCGCTTCGTAGGGTCGAACTCCCGGCGCAGCGCCGTCAGGCGTATCGCATGGAGGCGGCAACGCAAAGCGGCGAAATTAGCAGGTAGTTGTTGCCAATTCGCCGCGTTGGTAGCACTGCTAGCTTCGAAGCGGTAACCGATAGCTTGCCCCAATACCTCGGCTGGCACTGCCTTTACAAAGTCTCCGTAGCCAGGAAGACTTTCGCAATCCGTAATCAGAAGATAAACCGGTGGAACTAGATGGAGATGACTCATGCATTCATGCACCAGCCGTCGCAAGTTAAGCAGGCTTCGACGCGCGTCCTCCTCGTTGCGAAGAATTTTCTCGGCAGAAATCAGAACAACGATTCCGTTCAAAGGCAAGCTCTTGCGCTCGGAATTCAATAACTGAAGGGCTTGGTACCAAATCCCACGGGTGTTTTTTTCGCCGCTGTCGCAAATG
>JANOOV010000544.1:0-6222 GCA_031421535.1 Gammaproteobacteria bacterium | reverse complement strand
GTTAAGCCGCAAATGCATGTTGATATTTTTCAAGCTCGGCGTATTGGTTAGCCGTCGCCTGGAACGGCAAATGGAATTCGACGCGGACCGTTACGAAGCGTGCTTGGCCGGATCCGGCGTGTTTCGCGACACTACGCTACGGATCAAAGAACTTAACGCCGCAGGTGACGCCGTGGGAAAACGGCTGTCTTACAGCTGGGATGACGGTAAGCTGACCGACAATTTTCCGAAAATGATCATCGAGCAGTCGCGCACTCTTTCCGAGCGTCACCGCGAAATGATCATGGCTGAATTAAAACAACAAAAGGCGGATCGCTGGTCTACGCATCCGTCCGATTTCGAGCGGATCGCGCGTGCCGGTGCGCTGGCGGCACGCGGAATATTTACGGTCGATGCGCCCGGCACCGCGCTGCTCGCGCGCTATGAGCGGCTGTGCCGACAAGCCAGCCTGATGCACTACCGTTATGTGTTCGGCGTCGCCGTCAAATCCGAGCAACTCATCAGCAGCGCCGAAGTCAACGCGCATGCGCAACAGCGCGAAAGTGACGCGACGCTGCTTAAAAATTATCTGGCCGACCAGTTTTGGGCGACGCGTTATCTGAACATCACCCGTCAGGTTGCGTATGCCGCACCGGATTCCGAGGAGACCAAACGCAGGCTTGACAATTTAGTCCGGCAAGTGCGCCAAGGTGTTCCTGACTACGCGAAGCTGCTGGCCCAATACAAGGCGGCATACAGCCAGCGCATCAATGCCTTTGCCGCGCGCCTGCTGGCACAGCACGGTGTCGCGTTCGACGCCGCCGTGTTTAACGTCAGCGGGCCCACTGAAAACGACGCCGCGCAGGCGCTGCAATCGGCAGCGCAAACCAGCGCTGCGCTTGAGCCCGAACTGGTGAAATTTGAATCCCTCCTCACACAACGCTTCGCACTGGCGCTGGCGATGCGCGCCGACGCACAAACCCAGGACGACATCAACCGTTTGCTGCAGGCGCAGGCCGCCGTGGCCAAGGCGCACGAGCTTGTCATTAATCTGCATGGTTATTTTGTAGTGCTGGACTATGCGCGCCAGTTGCACACCGAACCGGAAGCCGGTCCCGCCCAAGACTGGCGCGATTATGCGCAATACTCACAGCAGGAATACGCCAAATTGCTTGCGCTGGTCGGGGCCGCGCCATACCCGTTTGAACACAAAGACGGCGTGCAGACCGTGGCCGATTATTTGCGCAGTTATTGCGGCACGCCGGAGCAATTTCTCGAAGACGAAGCGCGCTTGCTCAAGCGCGTGGAAAACATCTGGAAGTGCATCGAGTTTTTGCACGGGCGGGTGATGGCGCGCCTGGCGGCTATCGCCACCGGCGTCGAAGAAAAACTCGGCGTCGAAGCGCTACAACAAGGCAAGACGCCGGGCGCAAAAGCGCAGGTTGATCCTGATGATATCCCGTTGCCGTTTTAAATCTGCGGGATGTCGACCAGCAGCTCCAGCGGAAAACGTCGCCCGGCCAGATAATCATCCACACAGCGCAACACCAAGGGGGAGCGCAGATCACGCGCGCGGAGTAACAACGCGGCGTGATCCAGCCACAACGTGCGCGCAATGCCGGTGTCCAGCGGTCGCTGTGCATCGTGGTGCAGCGCGCGGCCATGAAAACACACCCGCACGTAAGCTTTGTCTTCGCGCGCGCTGGTCCAGCGATAGATGCCCACCAAACCCAGCGGCTCGATGTCCCAGCCGGTTTCTTCCCGTGTTTCGCGTACGGCGGCGTCCAGCAGCGACTCGCCCGCTTCCAGCCGACCGGCGGGCTGATTGATCACGAGCCTGGACTTGACCGTTTCTTCCACAAACAAAAATGCAGCGTTGCGTTCGATAACGGTTGCGACCGAGAGGGTGGGCGGCGATGGCATGGGCTGAACTTTAGCTGACGGTGCGGGGCAGGTCGAGGGCGCGCCTCCCACTATCCCAAAAGCACTATGGAATTAGCGGGTGCGTGGAGCACAATGTCGCCGCTCGTTTAAAAACCGTAAGGAATTCCGATGGCCTTTGATCAAGACCTGCCACCCAAACCGGTTTCTCTGGGTGAGGCATTTGTTTACTGGCTCAAGCTGGGTTTTATCAGCTTCGGCGGCCCGGCCGGGCAGATCAGCATGATGCATCAAGAGCTGGTCGAGCGCCGCCGCTGGATTTCCGAGCACCGCTTTCTACACGCGCTCAACTACTGCATGGTGTTGCCCGGTCCCGAGGCGCAGCAATTGGCCGTGTACATCGGCTGGCTGATGCACGGGACGCGCGGCGGCATCATCGCCGGTACGTTGTTCGTGCTGCCATCGCTGTTTATTCTTATTGCGCTCACCTGGATTTATCTTGCGTTCGGCGACGTGCCCGCCGTCGCCGGTGTGCTCTATGGTATCAAGCCCGCCGTTACCGCCATCGTTGTGTTTGCGGCTTACCGCATCGGTTCGCGCGCGCTGAAAAACGCCGTGTTGTGGTCACTCGCGGCAGCGGCATTTGTGGCCATTGCCACGTTCAATGTGCCGTTTCCTTACATCGTGCTGGCAGCGGCGCTGATTGGATATTTTGGCGGGCGCATCGCACCGGACAAATTCAAGGCGGGCGGGCATCACGCCGGCGGCAAAAAAACCTACGGACCGGCGCTGATCGACGACGACACCCCGGTGCCGGATCATGCGCGCTTCCGATGGGCGCGCGTCGTGACTTATACCGTGGTTGGACTGTTGCTGTGGGCGGGCGCGCTGGGTGCGCTGTTCATTGGCTTGGGTTGGGAAAACGTGCTCACGCAGATGGGCTGGTTCTTCACCAAAGCTGCGCTGCTCACCTTCGGCGGCGCCTACGCGGTGCTGCCGTACGTGTATCAAGGCGGCGTCATCGAACACGGCTGGCTCACCGGCACGCAAATGATCGACGGCCTGGCGTTGGGCGAAACCACGCCCGGCCCGCTCATCATGGTGGTGGCCTTCGTCGGTTTTGTCGGCGGCTGGACCAAAGAGTTGTTCGGCGCAGAATCGTTGGCGCTGGCCGGTGCCGCCGGGGCGGCGGTCGCAACTTATTTCACGTTTCTGCCGTCGTTCCTGTTTATTTTGGTCGGCGCACCTGCGGTGGAACACACGCGCGGCGAGATCGGTTTCACCGGGCCACTCACCGCCATCACCGCATCGGTGGTCGGCGTGATACTCAGCCTGGCAGTATTTTTTGCTTACCACGTGTTGTGGCCAACGGGCTTTGCGGTTGCGCTGGGCTGGGATAACGTCGGCGCGTTCGTCACCGCACTTGCGACCGGATTCGAGTGGTATTCCGCAGTAATCGCCGTGGCTGCATTTGTCGCGCTGTGGCGCTTCAAGGTGGGCATCATCCCCGTCATCGGCGTGAGCGCGGCGGCGGGATTGGCATGGGTGCTCGCAGTAAAATCGCTGCTGGCGTAGTGCACGACGCATAACAACGGGGGAATTTCATATGAGAACAATTAAGCCAACCGAACTTAAGCCGCTACTTGTACAACGCAACCTCATGCTGCTTGACGTGCGCCGCAAGGCCGACCTCAACCTCGCCACCACGCAACTACCGGGAGCGCTCTGGAAAGATCCGGAGTTGATCGCCGACTGGTGTGGCGAGCTGCCCAAGGATCGCGAGGTTGTCATTTACTGTGTGCGCGGCGGATCGGTAAGCAACAGCGTCGTCGACCGGCTACAGGTGCAGGGCGTGCAGGCGCGCTTTATCGAAGGCGGCATTGAGGCGTGGGCGCAATCCGGTGGGGTAACCGTACCGAAAACAGGCGCACCGTCATGAAATGGGTCACGCGTGAACGTCCCAAGATCGACCGCATCGCCTGCCCGTGGCTGATTGCGCGCTTCATCGACAAGCAGCCGGAATTTTTGTACGTGCCTGCGGGCGAAGTCACACGCGTGGCGCAGCAGACCGGCGCGACTCCCTACGACGTGCCCGATGTTGAGATGTCGCACGTCGGCGCGTTGTGCAGCTTCGACGCATTTCTGAAAAAATACCACCTTGATGATCCCGCGCTGCAAAAACTCGCCGTCATCGTGCGCGGTGCCGATACCGATCGTCTTGACCTGGCCCCACAATGCGCCGGGCTGCTCGCGGTATCGCTTGGCTTGTCTGCGAGTTTTCAAGACGATCACGTGATGCTGGCGCACGGCATGGTGATGTACGACGCGTTGTACGCGTGGTGCCGCACGCATTCCACTGAGCGCCACGGCTGGAATCCGGCGCCCTAAGCAATATCAAAAATCAGGCTGCTCTATGTTCACCAATAAGTTGTTGTTGCGTTTCTTCCCCTTTTTAAGCTGGTTTCCGGTCGATTCCATTATTTTGCGTGGCGATTTGATGGCCGGTATTACCGGCGCCCTGGTGCTGGTGCCCAAGGCCATGGCGTATGCGTCGTTGGCCGGACTGCCGGTGTACTTCGGACTCTACACCGCCTTTATCCCCGCCATTCTCGGGGCGCTGTGGGGCTCGTCGCGACAATTGGCGACCGGCCCGGTGGCGGTGGTGTCCTTGATGACGGCCGCCGCGGTCGCACCGCTGGCCGTGCCCCTGTCCGACGATTTCATCGGCCTGGTGCTGTTGCTCACACTGATGGTGGGTGTGATTCAGTTCGGTCTGGGCAGTTTGAAGCTCGGCACCATCGTCAACTTTGTTTCGCACCCGGTCATTCTGGGTTTCATGAATGCGGCCGCCATCATCATCTCGCTGTCCATGCTCGACAAATTGCTGGGCATCCCGAAAGGGCGCAGTGATTCTTTACTGTTTGATTTGTGGGAAATGCTCGGCTATTTGCCGTTGACCCATTGGCCTACGCTGGCGATGGCAGCGTTTGCCTTGGCGTTGATGTTGGGGCTGAAAAAAATACCGGTGCTGGCCAAGCCCAGCGTGTTGATCGCCGTGATCATCACCACGTTGACGAGTGTGGCGCTCGATTACGAACACAATGCCCAAGGCAAACCTGACACCATCGCCGATCCGGCGGCGCGCGAATTAGTGACGAACTATGCCGAAACCCAGCAACACATCAACGCCATCATGGTGGACATTACGACGAAAGCCGGACAATTACGCGCCTTTGAAAAAGCGCTGGACCACCGTAACGCGGCTGGGTTGCGGCACGACATCGATCTGCTCAAGCTCGACAGCGCCGCTTTGGAAAAAGACAACAAACAGCGCCTGCATCAGATCCGCCAATTGCAGTTTGTGCGCGCCACCGTGCCGGAGGATCAGCCCGCTGCGCTCTATCCACAGGGCACTGCGCCGACCGACACGCCGACTGATGGCTATACCTGGCACATCAAAAAAATCGACAAGGGCGAGATGAAGTTGGTCAGCGGTGGCGAGGTGGTCGGAACGATTCCCGAGGGACTGCCGTCCCTGCGACTACCGGCGTTGAGCTTCGACGCGTTGATGTCGCTGCTGTCGGCGGCGATTGTCATTTCGCTGGTGGCGTTCATGGAATCCATTTCCATGGCCAAGGCCATGGCGGCCAAATCCAAACAAAAAATCGATCCCAATCAGGAATTAATCGGTCAGGGACTGGCCAACCTCGGCGGCGCTTTTTTTCAGGCTTACCCCTCCTGCGGTTCCTTCACCGGCTCTGCCATCAACCTCCAGGCCGGCGCCAAAACCGGTTTCGCGATGGTGTTTAACGGCATCTTTGTGGCCTTGACCTTGGTGTTACTGACGCCGTATCTGTACCACCTGCCGCAAGCCACCCTGGCGGTGATCATTCTGCTGGCGGTGGTGAGCTTGGTGAATGTGCCCGCGTTCAAACACACCTGGCAGGCGAGCCGCTCCGATTTCAGCGTCGCCATGACCACGTTCAGCGTGACGCTGATCGCGGCGCCGCATCTTGACAAGGGCATCATGGTGGGCGCGATTCTGGCCATTGTGCTGTATCTCTATCGCACCATGAAGCCGCGCGTGGCGCAGCTCGGCCGACACACCGACGGCACCCTGCGTGACATTAAGTCATATCCTGACATGCCGATCAGCGCGCACATCATCGCCATGCGCTTTGATGGTTCGCTGTACTTTGCCAACGTGGCGTATTTCGAGGATTCGCTGCTCGAAGCCGTGGCTAATAAACCCGATGCGAAATATATTTTGGTCGTAGGTGACGGCATCAATCATCTGGACGCGACCGGTGAGGAAATGCTGCATCACCTCGTGGAGCGGCTGCGTGCCAACGGCATGGAGAT
>JANOOV010000543.1:0-8660 GCA_031421535.1 Gammaproteobacteria bacterium | reverse complement strand
CGTTCTTTGCCAAGTCCAAGCCCACGGTCGTAATATTCATCTCGGTCTCCTCCTGCCTCGGTTGATGGTAGATACCACTTTCCATCCTGGCGCATTCGACGCCGATTAAGAAGCGGGAGGAGACCATCACATCACGCTACGATCCGCGCACCTTTCCGTTCAGGAGTATGATCCTAGAAACCTCAGTTGACCGCTGCAAGGCCCAAGCAAATGTGTACAGGTATTGATATTTTTTGTTCCTACATGCTTCACCCAGAAGGTGAGGCCCGCTACGGACTGTGGAGCACGTCCCGTTGGGCGCATGGCTGCGTTGCAACTCGCCGGAATAGCTCGCTATTCCTCGCTCGTTGCGCCTTGCCCTGCACCCAACGGGTCGCACTCCACAGTCCGTCCAACTGAGGTTTCTAGGATGATCATGGCGCGCGTTAAAATCTATAGCACCGGCACCTGCCCGTTTTGCGACAAAGCCAAAGCGCTGCTGAAAAAGTGGCAAATTCCGTTCGACGAAGTGCGTATCGACCAGGACGATGTCGGGCTGCGCGAAATGCAGCAAGTCACCAACCACGCCCGCACCGTGCCGCAAATCGTCGTTGACGGTAAAGTGATCGGCGGTCTCGACGACCTGACCGAGCTGCATATGGAGGGAGAGCTGGATGAGTTGATGGAGGGGTAAAATTTGCCCGCCAACTAAATGTGCAACGCCCGTTTATCCACCGCCAACGCTGCCTCGTGAACCGCTTCCGATAACGTTGGATGGGCATGCACGGTGCGTGCGATGTCTTCGGCACTGGCGCCGAATTCCATCGCGGTCACCGCTTGCCCGATCAGCTCCGATGCTTGCGGTCCTAAAATGTGCACACCGAGCACCTTGTCGTATTGGGCATCGGCGACAATTTTCACCATGCCGGTGGGTTCGCCCAGCGCGTGGGCGCGGCCGTTGGCTTTGAAAGGAAATACACCGACGCGCACCGGTGTTCCGGCGGCCGTGAGTTCTTCCTGGGTTTTGCCGACCCAGGCGATTTCCGGGGCGGTGTAGATGACAGACGGAATCACGGCGTAATTCACCTCGCTCAATTGCCCGGCGATGCGCTCGGCGACCATCACGCCTTCTTCGGAAGCCTTGTGCGCCAGCATCGGGCCGCGCACCACGTCGCCAATCGCCCACATGTTGGGCAGGCTGGCGCGGCAGTGTTCGTCCACTTCGATAAATCCGCGCGCGTCTATTTTCAGTCCCACGGCTTCGGCATTGAGCCCTTGGGTATTGGGCTTGCGGCCAGTAGCGACCAGCAGGGCGTCGAGTTGCAGTTTGTGTTCGCCGCCGTCGTCTTCGTATACGACATTGACTTGCTTGAGGGTGGCCTTCACCGACTTGATGCGTGTGCCCATGCGGATGTCGAGACCCTGCAACTGGAAAAGTAAACACGCTTCTTCGGCGATTTGCCGGTCGACGCTGGGCAAGAAGGTAGCGCCGCGCTGTAAAATGACAACCTTAGAGCCCAGGCGGCTCCACACGCTGCCCAACTCCAATCCGACGGCACCCGCGCCCAGCACGCCCAGGCGCGCGGGAACTTCTTTCAACGCCAGAGCGCCAGTGGAGTCGATAATACGCTCGCCGTCGAAATTGATATCCGGCACCGCGTGCGGCGTCGAACCGGTGGCGATGATGATGTGCCCGGCGGCGACGCTGTCAGTACTCTGATCGCGCAGTGCAACGTCGATCTGGTTGTCAGGTTGCAGACGCCCCTGGCCTTGCAGCCAGGTGATTTTATGTTTGGCAAACAGCATCGCGATGCCACCGGTGAGGTCGGACACCACGCGTTCCTTGCGCGCCATCATCAAGTCAAGATCCAGCGCAATCTCGCCGACGCGGATACCGTGTTCGGCGATCTGATGCTTGAGGTGGTAGTAACGTTCGGACGAATCGAGCAAGGCTTTGGACGGAATGCAGCCGACGTTGAGGCACACCCCGCCCAACGCGGGCTTGCCGACGGCGGTGCGGAACTGGTCGATGCACACGGTCTTTAATCCCAACTGCGCGCAACGAATCGCCGCGACGTAACCGCCGGGACCGGCACCGATAACTGCAACGTCGAATTTTTTCATGGCGTGTTCCACATCAAAAAACAATGCACTTGGACGTGTGAACTAAAGCAACTCCTTCCCCCTGCAAAGGGGAAGGTTGGGATGGGGGTGCTCAAAATTCCCGCCGCGTTAGCAAAGATCACCCCCACCCTCGGCAACTGCTCCTGCGTTGCTCTACCTCCGGCATCCATGCCGTCGTCACCCTCCCCCTTGCAGGGGGAGGGTATTATTTCTAAGAACGTTAAATCTGCAACAACATCCGCGCCGGATCTTCCAGCGCTTCTTTGACCGTCACTAAAAATTGCACCGCTTCCTGTCCGTCGATGATGCGATGGTCATACGACAATGCAACATACATCATCGGGCGCGCGACAATCTGGCCGTTTTCCACCACCGGCCGGTCCTGAATTTTATGCATCCCGAGGATGGCGCTTTGCGGCGGATTCAAAATCGGCGTGGACAGCAGCGAGCCGAACACACCGCCGTTGGTAATCGTAAAGGTGCCGCCGCTTAACTCTTCCAGCGACAGCTTGCCGTCGCGCGCTTTCTGGCCGAATTCCACGATCCTGGTTTCGAGTTGTGCGAACGAGTAACGATCCGCGTCGTGGATTACCGGCACCACCAGGCCACGCTCGGTACCGACCGCGATGCCAACGTCAAAGTAGCCGTGATAGACAATATCGTTGCTATCGACCGACGCATTCACCACCGGGAATTTACGCAGCGCTTCGATGCACGCCTTGGTGAAGAACGACATGAAGCCGAGCTTCACGCCGAACTCTTTTAGAAAACGTTCTTTGTATTTGTCGCGCAGGCCCATCACCGGCTGCATGTTGACTTCATTAAACGTGGTCAGCATCGCAGCGGTGTTTTGCGCTTGTTTCAGGCGTTCGGCGATGCGCGCACGCAAGCGTGTCATCGGCACACGCTCTTCGGCGCGTGCGCCGGAAGCGGGTGTGAATTCCACCCGTGCCGGTGCGGCGGGTGCTGCAACCGCCTTGAGCACATCTTCCTTGGTCACGCGTCCGCCGCGTCCACTGCCGCTGATGGCGGCGGTATCGACATTTTGTTCCTGTGCGATTTTTCGCGCTGCCGGGCCCGGTTTTATTTCGGCGCGCAACGGCGCAGCCGGTTTTGATTCGATTGCTGCCTTGGGTGCAGCGACGCTGCCTTTGGCGTCGGTGTCGATCACCGCCAGCACGTCGTTGCTGTGCACGGTTTTGCCATTGGCGTGTTTGATTTCTTTCAACACACCGGCCTCGGGCGCGGTGACTTCCAGCGTGACCTTGTCGGTTTCCAGATCGGTGAGATGTTCTTCGCGCCCCACGTACTCACCGACTTTTTTCAGCCACGTCACGACCGTGGCGTCGGCAATGGATTCCGCGAGGGCGGGGACCTTGACTTCAACAATCATGAAATAAGCTCCCGGTTAAAATTTAAACTGAATTCATTCTAGTAGGCCGGGTTGCGTATGCTACCCGGCATCTTTCCGTCACCCGTCAGGTAGCCGCTGCGCAGCAACCTGACCTACAGAAATTTAAACGCGTCGTCGATTATCGCCAGTTGCTGTTCCAGATGCCGCTGCAAATAACCCACCGCCGGTGACGCCGACGCGGGTCGGCCCG
Organism: Gammaproteobacteria bacterium; assembly: GCA_031421535.1. Classification (GTDB taxonomy): domain Bacteria; phylum Pseudomonadota; class Gammaproteobacteria; order SG8-11; family SG8-11; genus UBA6921. The sequence goes on along the minus strand of JANOOV010000543.1, from coordinate 4,953 downwards.
CGTACGCCAGCGTTTGTCCAGCCGTTAATCCGTCTTGAAGATAATGCATCACGCTATGCCAGGCACCCTGATTTTTCGGCTCTTCCTGACACCACTTCACCACTTCCAGTTTAGGATAACGCGCCAATTCTGCCGCCAGTTCCGCGCTGGGAAAAGGATACAACTGCTCGGCGCGGATAATCGGCACATCGTCGATACCGCGCTCGTTGCGTGCCTGCAGCAATTCGAAATAGATTTTTCCGCTGCACACGAGCGCGTGCTTGACATTTTTTTGGTCGTATTTTTCATGCTCGCCGATGATGCTGTGAAATTTTCCGTTCACCATGTCAGCGAGCGGCGAGGTCGCCAGCTTGTGACGTAACAGACTCTTGGGCGTCATCACCACCAGCGGTTTGCGATACGGGCGCAGCATCTGGCGGCGCAGCATGTGAAACATTTGCGCGGGTGTGCTGGGCATGCACACCTGCATATTGTCTTCGGCGCACAGCAGCAGATAACGCTCCAGCCGCGCCGACGAATGTTCCGGGCCTTGGCCGTCGTAGCCGTGCGGCAGTAGCAAGGTGAGCCCGCACAAGCGGCCCCACTTGGCTTCGCCGGAGCTGATGAACTGGTCGATCACCACTTGTGCACCGTTGGCGAAGTCGCCGAATTGCGCTTCCCAGATTACCAGCGTCTGCGGGTCGCTGGTGGCGTAACCATATTCAAAACCCAGTACCGCTTCCTCGGACAACAACGAATCGATCACCACGAAACCGGGTTGCTCGGCAGACAAATGTTGCAGCGGAATATACGAATCGCCGGTGGCTTGATTGTGCACCACCGCATGGCGATGAAAAAACGTACCGCGTCCGCTGTCTTGTCCCGAAATGCGCACGCTGTAACCGTCGGTGAGCAACGACGCGTAGGCGGCAATTTCCGCGAAGCCCCAATCGAACGGCACTTCGCCCGCCGCCATTTTGCGCCGTGTATCGAGAATGCGCGCAACGCTGGCGTGAACCGTAAAGCCCTCCGGCACGCGGCAAAAATCCTCGGTCAAGCGCGCGATTCTGACTGCGGGCAAGCCGGTGCTTGCGGGTTCAGTCCAATGTGTTTTTTTGAACGGCGCCCAGTCGGTCGCCGCCGCGCGTTCTTTATTGACAATACGCGGCGCCACCGTTTGGCCTTGCTCCAGCGCGCGACGGTAAGTGCTTTTCAGTGCGTCGATGGCGTCGCGCGTGACGACCTGCTCGCCGGTTAACTGCGCGCCGTACACTTCGGTAATGGTCGGGCGCTCGCCGATTTTGCGATACATCATCGGCTGCGTGACTTTCGGTTCGTCGGCTTCGTTGTGGCCGTGGCGGCGATAGCAGATCAGGTCGATCACCACGTCTTTGTGAAATTCCACGCGATAATCGAGCGCGAGCTGCGTGATGAACAACACTGCCTCAGGGTCGTCGGCGTTCACATGAAAAATCGGCGCCTGCACAATTTTCGCGACTTCGGTACAGGTGGCCGAAGAACGCACATCCAGCGGATGGCTGGTAGTGAATCCAATCTGATTATTGATAACAATGTGCACCGTGCCGCCGGTGGTATAGCCGCGCGCCTGCGACATTTGCAGCGTTTCCATCACCACGCCCTGCCCGGCAAACGCCGCGTCGCCGTGAATCAACACCGGCATCACCTGCGCGCCGTCGATGTCGTGGCGCGCATGCTGGCGCGCGCGCACCGCACCCTGCACCACCGGGCTTACGATTTCCAGATGCGACGGATTGAACGCGAGCGTGATATGCATGTCGCCGTGCGCAGTGTTGACATCACAACCGAAGCCCAAATGATATTTCACATCACCGGAACCTTGATTGGTTTGCTGATCGAACACCCCCTCGAATTCGCGAAACAATACCTTCGGCGATTTGCCCAAAATATTCACCAGCACATTGAGCCGGCCGCGGTGCGCCATGCCCATCACGATTTCTTGTACGCCATGCTCGCTGGCGCGCTGCACCAGTTCGTCCAGCAGCGGAATCAGGCTTTCCGCGCCTTCCAGCGAAAAACGTTTTTGCCCGACGTATTTCACATGCAGGAATTTTTCCAATCCTTCCGCCGCAACCAGACGTTGCAAGATGCTCTGCTTTTGTTCGGCACTGTATTCACTCCGCCCGCGCGCCCCTTCAAGGCGGCTTTGAATCCAGCGCTTTTCCTCGGTGGTACTGATGTGCATGTACTCGGCACCAACGTGCCCGCTGTAGATTTCCTTCAGCAAACTTAAAATTTCACGCAGCGGCGCCTGCGCCGGGCCCACCAGCGAACCAGTATTAAACACGGTATCCAAATCGGCGTCGGTGAACTTGTGAAACGCCGGATCAAGCTCCGGCACCACGGGCTTGTCGCGCAAACGAATCGGATCGGTGTCGGCGTTCTGGTAACCACGAAACCGGTACGCATTGATCAACTGCAACACCGCAACTTGTTTGCCATCATCGTTGGCTGCGGCGGCGGGCGCCGCCGCGTGTTACGACAGGCGCGCAAACGCGGCGCGGATCGCCGCATGATCGGCATCCGGAGGAGCGGCGGGATTAGCACGCTGCAACGCTGCAAAAGTTTGCCGCCAGTCCTCCGTAACCGAGGCCGGATTCTTCAGAAACTGCGCGTACAAATCTTCAATAAACGCCGCATTCCCGGCGAACAAATAACTGTTGTCCGCCAGTTGCTGCATCAACTCGTCCCGCAAAATAATGTCCATGGCCATCGTGGTTTTTGTGTGAAGTTAAGCCCATCTGAGTATCGGCAGACGGAGAAGTTTCTTGTGATAAGTATAGGTAAGGATTGGGGTGGGGTGGCGCTTTCAGTAACTGCTCCGTGCTCTGCACTGTTTTGACCGTAGGATTTCATTTGTTTAGATGTAAACTTCAACGCCCCAAGAGCTTTGCTGGGCGTGGTTCAGTTGTGCGGTGATTGGTAAAAATTTAGGAGATTACGTTCATGCTTTGTCTGCGCTTAATGTTGCTGGCTGGAATCGTTATGGCGTTAAGCGCCTGCGCTAAGGGTGTAGAGAATGCACAGTCGGATCTCCAACTACCGGTCGCGCCCCAGCTCAACCTAAGCGCCGATCTCAAACAACTTCGGTTCAAATGGGCGGTGGTCAACCATGCGGACTATTACAAACTCTTACAAAATCCGGATGGCCGTTCGGGCTATACCCAACTGGGCGGCAATTTTACCGCCACGAATGCTGCTGTCGACATTGCCGTGCACCGACAGGATTGGCTGCGTGCCCGCTACATTGTCGAAGCCTGCAACCGGATCGGTTGTTCGGCGTCCGAGTCAATTGGCGTGGCGTCCGCGATGCTGCAAACCATCGGCTACGCCAAGGCTTCAAATACCGGGATCAGTGACCGCTTTGGCCGCGCATTGGCCTTGAGTGGTGACGGCAATACTCTGGCCGTGGGTGCTTGGATTGAAGCGAGCGCCGCGACCGGTATCAACGGCGATCAACTGGACAACAGTGCACCAGAGGCTGGCGCGGTTTATGTATTCGCGCGTTCCGGTAACGGCTGGGCTCAGCAAGCCTACATCAAGGCACCGAACCCCGGTGCAGGCGATCACTTCGGTATCGCCATTGTCCTAAGCCGTGACGGCAACACATTGGTAGTCGGGGCGCCTGAAGAAGACAGTCCAGCGACAGGTATTGATAATAATCCGGACGATGATTGCAGTGTAATGACACCGGTCAAGTGCGCCACTGATTCCGGTGCCGCCTATGTCTATACACGCAGTGGTACGACGTGGACTGAACAGGCGTATCTCAAAGCATCAAATACCGGAGCCGGTGATCACTTTGGTGTCGCGTTGGGTTTGAGTCGCGATGGCAATATCCTCGCTGTGGGCGCGTATGGCGAAGACAGCAATCTCGTCAATACCAGCGCCGATCCAGCGAACGAGACTGCGCCGGATTCCGGCGCGGTTTATATCTTCGTCCGCAGCGACACGGCCTGGGCACAGCAGGCGTACATCAAAGCATCGAATACCGAGAGCGGAGATGCGTTTGGATTTGCTCTGGCGTTGAGCGGCGATGGCGTCACGCTCGCGGTGGGAGCGCAGCAAGAGGATGGTGCCAATAGCGACCCGGCCAGTAATGCGGCAGTCGATGCCGGTGCAGTTTATGTTTATACCCGCACCGGTTCTGCGTGGTCTGCACCGATCTACGTCAAAGCATCAAATCCTGGCGCCAGCGATCACTTTGCCTTTTCACTTGCCTTGAGCGACGACGGCAACACGCTGGCGGTCGGCGCGTATCTCGAAGACAGTGCCGCGACCGGTATCGGGGGTGCCCCGGTGGATGATTGCACGACAGTGAAACCCATCTATTGCGCGGCGGACTCTGGCGCCGTCTACGTGTACACCCGCAACAACACGGCATGGTCCTTACAGGCTTACCTCAAGGCTTCGAATACCGAGGCAGGCGACTGGTTTGGGTTTGCGGTTGCGTTGAACGGTGACGGTAGTGCTCTGGCCGTCGGTGCGATCTTGGAAGACGGTATTGCCACGGGCATTGATGGCGATATTACCAATAATACGGAGTTGGACTCAGGCGCAGTTTATTATTTTGTGCGCAACGCGGGCACATGGATTCAACAGGCGTACATCAAAGCACCAAATCCCGGCACAGATGATCGTTTCGGTATTGCGCCCGGACTGAGTGGCGATGGCAATACCCTCGTGATCGGAGCGCCTCGCGAAGATAGTTCTGCCACCGGCCTGGGCGGCGACCAGACCAGCAACGCGACCGAGTGGGCTGGCGCCGTGTATATCTACTGACGCGAGCCGCACTGCGCGGGGGTTGTATATTGACAATATAGACGCTGAACCCTCAGCTCCAAATGTCCTCCACTAACGCGACTCCAACGGCGGATCACCAATCACCAAGCGCTGTTGCCGCAACGTGTTGAGGTGTTCGTCCCAATAACTCGG
>JANOOV010000542.1:0-5718 GCA_031421535.1 Gammaproteobacteria bacterium | reverse complement strand
GCAATGTTTTTGGATATTCGATATTCAACTGCATAACCCTGCCTCATGGTTTTGCCGCACGCGGCGTATTTTCAAAGTTGGCCGCCTTACAAACCCGCGCCCACCACACCTAACCGCTCACGCTGATACGATCCATCCTGCACATTCCCGCACCACTCGCGATTTTCGAGATACCACTGCACCGTCTTGCGCAAACCGGAGGCGAATGTTTCCTGCGGCTTCCACCCCAACTCACGTTGAACCTTCGAAGCATCAATCGCGTAACGTTGATCGTGGCCGGGCCGGTCTTGCACAAAATTAATAAGTTTGCTGTGTGGTACGAACTTTGACTTGGGCGTCAGCTCATCCAGCAACCCGCAAATCGCATGCACCACGTCGAGGTTTTTTTGTTCGTTATGCCCGCCGATGTTGTACACCTCGCCGACGCGCCCCTGCTGCAACACCAGACACAACGCGCGCGCGTGATCTTCGACATACAACCAGTCGCGCACGTTTTCGCCTTTGCCGTAGACCGGCAGCGGTTTACCTTCGAGTGCGTTGAGGATGACCAGCGGAATCAATTTCTCGGGAAACTGGTAGGGGCCATAATTATTCGAGCAGTTGGTGGTGACGACCGGCAGGCCGTAGGTGTGGTGCCACGCGCGCACCAGATGGTCCGACGACGCCTTGCTGGCTGAATACGGCGAATTCGGTTCATAGGCGTTGGCTTCGGTGAACAAACCGGTCGCGCCGAGACTGCCGTACACCTCGTCGGTCGAAATATGATGGAAGCGAAACGCGCTCTTCGCCGCAGCTTGAAGCTCGCTCCAATATGCGCGCGCCGCCTGCAACAAGGTGTAGGTGCCGACGATATTGGTTTCAATGAACGCGGCTGGCCCGTCAATAGAACGATCCACATGCGATTCGGCAGCCAAGTGCATCACGGCGCTTGGGCGATGCGCATCGAATATACGTTCAAGCTCTTTCGTATCGCAAATATCCACACGCTCGAAGCGATAACGCGGATGCCTGCTCACCGCCGCGAGTGATTCCAAATTTCCGGCATAAGTCAGCTTATCGACATTAACGACAGTCGCGTCGGTGTGCTGAATTAAATACCGAACTACCGCCGAACCAATGAATCCGGCACCGCCTGTTACCACGATATTCACTGGCTGATCCCCGCCGTTGCGTCCAGAAAAACCAAGGTAAAATCAGGAAAGAAGTCAGGCGGCGAAGTATAGGCAATAAGGGACAACGCGGGCAAACGATTAACGCAGAGAATTTATAACGAAGGAAGTTGGTAGCGGGGGCAGGATTCGAACCTACGACCTTCGGGTTATGAGCCCGACGAGCTGCCAGACTGCTCCACCCCGCACCGGAGAAGGGGCGTATTCTCGTTGAATCGTCCCGACTTTGCAATAACGACACTGAAACACTTGATTCACAGGCCATCAATTATCTCGTAATGACGATTGGGCCGGTGCGCGAAGGCAGATACTTTGCGCGGCAATTGAGCAGTTTAGAAGAACGGAAACTATTTGTTTCTGTTCCAGCGCACCTTGTAATCAATGGATTGTGGCTTAATTTAACTGACATCGCCTCGCCCTCTTTTTCAACCTGGGGCGCGCAGCAGATGTCGCGTTCACGGAGAATAATGTAGCAGCATGAAAAATAAATCCCACCGCTTCTGCGTCGCGCCGATGATGGATTACAGCGACCGGCATTGCCGCTATTTTTTGCGGCTGCTGTCGCGGCACGCGCGCCTGTACACCGAAATGGTCACGACCGGCGCCATTCTGCACGGCGACCGCGAGTATTTGCTGGGATTTAACACGCAGGAGCATCCGGTCGCGCTGCAATTGGGCGGCAGTGTCCCCGCCGATCTGGCACAAGCAGCACGCATCGGTGCGGATTACGGTTACGACGAAATCAATCTGAATGTCGGCTGTCCCAGTGACCGCGTGCAAACCGGCCGCTTCGGCGCGTGCCTGATGGCGGAGCCGCAACTGGTCGCCGAAGGCGTTGCGGCGATGCGCGCGGCAGCCACTCTTCCAGTCACCGTGAAAACCCGCATCGGCATCGACGAGCGCGACTCGTATGCAGAGCTGTGCCACTTCGTCAGCACAGTGGCAAGCGCGGGTTGTGACATTTTTATCATTCACGCGCGCAAAGCCTGGTTGCAGGGTTTGAGCCCGAAGCAGAATCGCGAGATTCCACCGTTGCGTTACGACGTGGCCTACCAGCTCAAGCGCGACTTTCCACATTTGAGCATCATCATTAACGGCGGGATTGTGTCGCTGGAGGGCGCAATGCAGCACCTGCCGCAGGTCGATGGCGTGATGCTCGGTCGTGCGGCGATTCACGATTCGTATGTCGTGGCGCAGGCGGACCACCTGCTGTTCGGCGACGCGCATCCCGTGCCCAGCCGCGCCGAACTGGCACTGAGTTACATTCCGTACATCGAACAACAACTGGCACTCGGCATCCGCCTACCCACCCTGACGCGCCATCTGCTGAGCTTGTATCACGGCATGCCGGGGGCGCGCAGTTGGCGACGTTATCTCAGCGAAAATGCACACCGGCCCGGCGCGGGTAGTGAAGTGGTGCGTGCTGCTGTCGCTTTGTCAGGCAGTTACTCAGCCTGACGATACAACTCCTGTAGGAGCGGCGCCCTCGCCGCGATGATCGCGGCGAGGGTTTGCTCCTACATGGAATTTAACCGCAGGGCCCGGGTTGCGTAGCTACCCGGCATTGCGTTCGCCCAGCAACGCTGTCAATGCCGCGTTAATTTCTTGCAGGCGTTGCGCGCTGCCGCCACGATCCGGGTGATGCTGCATCGCCAAACGCCGCCAAGTTTGCTTGATGGTTGCGTCGTCGACCGGATCGTTCAGACCGAGCGCATTGAGCGCGTACTCGCGCCGGTCACCCGCGCCGAAACGCCGCCAGAATTTTCCCAGCAGTTGCTCCACATCGTCGGCGCTGGTGTTGCGCAGGTGACGGGCGTCGAGGTAATAGTCGCGCAGCGGATCGCGCCGACTGGGCAGATCGGATTGTTGCGCACGATATGCACTGAGTTGAATACACAAGGTGCTGATGTCAAGTTGCGCACGCCGCTCATCCCACAAGCGATCCCGCAACCGGTACAGCGCATGAAACAAGGCGAAATGCGCACGGAACAAACCCAGCGCGGGTCGCCGGGCAGGCTCCTCATAATCGGGGAAACTTAATGCAGAAAGCTGATTGAACAGCTCGTATTCACTCACGCCGCCCGGGTGGCGTTCGAGCAATCCCAGTAGCGTGGTCTGGAACTGCTCGAACGCGTCATCCGAACCGGACATGACTATTTTTTGATTTCGAGCAACTCGACGTCAAACAACAGGGTTTCGTTCGGGCCAATCTGCCCGCCAGCACCGCGCGGGCCATAAGCCAGCTTGCCGGGAATAACGAGTTGATATTTGGCGCCTGGGTTCATCAACTGTAGGGCTTCCTGCCAGCCTTGAATCACCTGATTCACCTGAAACGAGGTCGGTTCATTACGTTTGTAAGAACTGTCAAACTCGGTACCGTTGGTCAACGTACCCTTGTAATGCACGACCACGGTGTCGGTGGCTTTGGCCTTGTCACCGCTACCGGCCTTGACCACTTTGTACTGCAAGCCGCTGGCGGTTTCCTGCACGCCGTCTTTCTTTTTGTTCGCGGCCAAAAATTCTGCACCGACTTTTTCGTTCTTGTCACCGGCGCTGGCTTGTTTTTCCTGCTGTTTTTTCTGGAAGGATTCCATAGTTTTCTGCATGTCCTCTTGGCTGATTTGAAGTTTCTTGTCACCGAGTACGTCTTTGATTGCGCGCGTCACCAGATCGACGTCGATATCTTTGGCATCGCGCTTCAGCGACTGACCGATCTGCACACCGACGGTGTAGCTGAATTTCTGCGTGTCGGTCGTCAACGGACCGTTGGCCGCAGATGCGTTGAACGCAACACCGGCGAGTGCCGCCACTACGAATTTACTGTTCATTGCCTGCCTCTTTACAGTGGTGATGTTTACAAATGCTATGCGCGGCGCATGCAAAAGAACGACAATCCTTTGTATGAGCAAACTGCCACGCGCCCCAGTACAAAAATCGCCGTTATCTTCCCACACTTTAGCCCGCCCTTGTATATACCAAAGTGCAAATGCGGCGGACAATCCCGCAACGTGGCAATTGGTATTACCCTCGGTAACGGTTCACCCACACGGGTGTTAAATTTTAATCGCCTGCACAATCAAGAGCACAACGCATGACCAAACAACACTGTGTCCACTTTCAATATTTACCGATGGGTCTGCGCACGTTGTACACCGCCACCTTGCTGGTGCTGGGTACCGGCTATCTGTTCGCGATGATTTATATTTTTGAATCGCACGCCGGTCGCGACGGCAACCCGATGCTGTCGGTCAACGATCTGGTGATCGCCTACAGCGGCAGCAAATCCGACACGCGGCTCGAATCCGCGCTCAAGGGCCCGATGAAAAACATGCTGCCTGCGGATGAACAACATGAAATTATCGCGTGGGTGCGGCGTGGCGCTAAAAAAGACGACTTCGATGCCCGCGCCGGAAAAATTATCGCGGCACGCTGCGAAACCTGCCACAACGGCGGCAATCCGCACATTCCCAAACTGCAAGGCTTCGAAGACGTCAGCAAGGTAGCGCAGCTTGACCAAGGCATGGATCTCTTCACACTGGTGCGCGTCTCGCACATTCATCTGTTCGGCATCACCTTCATATTTTTTATCGTCGGCTCGATTTTTTGCCACGCTTACATCAAACCGCTATGGTTCAAATGCACCATTATTCTGGTACCGTTCCTGGCCATCCTGTTCGACATCGGCTCGTGGTACATGACAAAACTGTTCCCGCCGTTCGCGTGGGTGGTGATGATCAGCGGCATCTTCATGGGCCTGGCGTTCGCCACGCAATGGATGATTTCAATCTGGCAGATGTGGTTCTACAAATTACCCGATGAATTAGTCAAGAACGAAGGCGTTGTATCGTAGTGGTAATCACAAAGGAGAGTTAATCATGAAAAATCTTGTCACCATTAGTTTGACGGCTGCCCTGCTTGGACTCGCACCGAGTCTGTACGCGGCGGATGCCAATGCCGGAAAAACCAAAGCGACCGGCTGCACGAGTTGTCATGGATTAAACGGCGTGAGCGGCAATCCCATGTACCCGAATCTGGCGGGACAGAAAGAAACTTACCTCGCCAAGTCAATCAAGGACTATCGCGATGGCCGCCGTAAAGACGCGATGATGGAAGGCATGGTCAAAGGCATAAGTGATGCGGACGTGGCGGATATCGCTGCGCATTACGCCAGCCTGAAACCGTAAGCGATTTTGACAGGGCACACCCGTGGTGTGCCCTACTTCATGCCCAACACGTCCTGCACTACGCGTTGCACGGTCTTGAATGCCTGCGGCGCTTCGATGTCCATCACCTGCTCCAGCACCCAGCGGTCGTCGCTGGCGGTCATGATGTCAGAAATTTTTTGCCCGAGCAGCCGGGTGAATTCATAGCTTGGACCGGTGTCGTTGGCAAACGCGCACTCGGCATATTGGTCGAAGCGCGCATTGATAGTGTCAATAAATGGCGCCCGATAGTTTCCTGCGCCGAATAACTGTTCTTGATTTTCCGCCATGGTTTGCGCCAGATGTTGCACCAGCGCGTTCATGAACTGCGCACGCTCGACATCGTC
>JANOOV010000541.1:0-2139 GCA_031421535.1 Gammaproteobacteria bacterium | reverse complement strand
ATATCGCCTCGCTGGAAAAATACCAATGGGAAGAAATCAAGCCACAGGTCGATCACGTGATCTTCCCCGATGGCAAAAAAATTATCATCCTGGCAAAGGGCCGCTTGGTGAACCTCGGCTGCGCCACCGGCCATCCGAGTTTTGTGATGTCGGCGTCGTTCTCGAACCAAGTGATCGCGCAAATGGAATTGTTCAGCAACACCGCCAAGTACGAGAAAAAAGTCTACGTGCTGCCGAAACTCCTGGATGAAAAAGTCGCGCGCGCGCATCTCATGAAAATCGGTGTACACCTGACCAAGCTCACTAAGGAACAGGCTGACTACATCAACGTGCCGATGGACGGGCCGTACAAGCCGAACCATTACCGTTATTGAGTATCTGGAAAAATCGCAAAGGACGCAGAGGCGCAGAGAGCGCAAAGTTTTTTCTGTTTAATCTCTACGTCCTCCGCGCCTCTGCGTTCTTTGCGTTAATAACGAGGCCCAATGGAATCGCAAAAGAAATTTCCGCGCATCTTCAGCTGTGAATATTTTCCGCCGAAGGACGACGACGCCAAGACCAAGCTGCACGAGACCACCCGCGAGCTGGCGACACTCAAGCCGAAGTTTTTTTCTGTCACCTACGGCGCCGGCGGCTCGACTCAGGCCGGCACTTATGAAACGGTGAAGTGGATCAAGGAGCAGGGTCTCGACGCCGCTCCGCACATCTCTTGTGTGGGCGCCACGCGCGGTTCGATTGTTGAGCACTTGAAGGCGTATCGAGCCTTGGGCATCAAGCGCATCGTGGCGCTCGGTGGCGATTTGCCTTCGGGTATGGCCACCCCCGGTGAATTCCGCTACGCTTGGCAACTGGTTGAATTAATTCGCAAGGAATCCGGCGACTGGTTCCACATCGAAGTCGCGGCCTATCCCGAAATGCACCCGCGTGCCGCGAGCTTCGAAGACGACCTGAAACACTTCAAGCAAAAGGTAGACGCCGGTGCGAACGGCGCCCTCACGCAGTATTTCTACAGCGTTGACGCCTACGTTCGGTTTGTTGACGCATGCGAAAAGCTGGGCCTTAAGGTTGCTGTGGTCCCGGGGGTCTACCCCATCACGAATTACAAACAATTGGCGCGCTTCAGCGATGCCTGCGGTGCCGAGATCCCACGCTGGATCCGTAAACGTTTGGAAGGTTTTGGCGATGACTTGGATTCGCTGCGTGCCTTCGGTTTGGACGTCACTATCGAGCTGTGCGCAAAACTGCTCGCGGTCGGTGCACCGGGGCTGCACTTCTACACCATGAATCGGGCCATGCCGACCACTGTCATCTGGCAACGACTCGGACTGTAAACACAAGTGGGCCCGCAATACGGCACAATTGCTGCTCGCATCCTAAGAATGAAAAACCGTCCATCATCGAAAATATTCCATTTAACCGAAAGTTATTGGCGTACCGTACGTTTGTATTGACTTCTAAATTTATTTAGGAGTAGCATCTTCACCCAGTGCAAGGAGTTTAACAAAACGCAAGGAGGCGCGTTGTTTCCCCGCTGACACCGCCCCAAACTCCTTAGGTAGTAAAAAATAATTCGTTAGCAGTTGTGTTGTAGCGTCATTCATAAAAATTATAACGGAATTTATTTATCATCCGGCTTATGGAGGGCCACGCCTGTGAACTCATCTTTTCTCAGAAGTAACATCCTGTTGCTGCTCGTTCTCGTTGTCCAAGTGGTCGGTTTTGGAGTTCTTTGGGGCAGAAACTCCGACCCGGAAACTATCTTCATTCCCACCGGCACATCCGATCCAACGGGCGTGGGCGCCCATGCCGGGCAATCGATTCCGGTCACCGCGATCCGACTACCGGATGCGGATTCGCTACGCGCGTCGGTACGTTCCGTGCTGCAGGAAGAGCTACGTGCCTATGTACATCAAGCCAATGGCGGCGTCAGCGCTCGTGAAGCCGAGGCCGCACGTATTGCCCAGGATCCGAAGGGAAATGTAGAGGCCTTTGCGCAATCCACCTCTGTAATTGATCAGGCAGTGAGCAGGCGCACCTGGACGCCGGAAGATTGTGCCGCGCTACTGACCAATGTTGCAAAGCTAAGTGAAGCACAGCGCATGGAGTTGACTCAAAAGTTCCACGGCGCACTCAATCGGC
>JANOOV010000540.1:0-2749 GCA_031421535.1 Gammaproteobacteria bacterium | reverse complement strand
CCGACGCTCGAAACGCTCGCGGCGGTGCAGTTGCTGCGCGAGCATATTCCGGCGTTGAAAATACGCGTGGTCAACGTGGTGGACTTGATGACCTTGCAGCCCAAGGAAGAACATCCGCATGGTTTGTCTGATAGAGAATTTGATGCGTTATTTACCACCGACAAGCCGATTATTTTCGCTTACCACGGCTATCCGTGGCTGATCCACCGGTTGGCGTATCGCCGCACCAATCACAAAAACCTGCACGTGCGCGGCTACAAGGAAGAGGGTAGCACCACCACGCCGTTCGACATGTGCGTGCGCAACGACCTGGACCGCTTTCATTTAGTCAACGACGTCATCGACCGGGTGCCGGAGCTTGGCTACCATCAGGCGCACGTCAAACAATTCATCCGCGACAAACTCGTCGAGCATCGCGAGTACATCACCACGCATGGGCAGGACATGCCGGAGATTCGGCAGTGGCGTTGGCGGTGACGAAAATTTTTGACCCTGTCACTACGTGACATTTGCTACAGCTTCGTAGGTCGGGTTAGGTGCGGTGTTTGCACCGTAACCCGACGCATGGCGTGCGACATGTCGGGTTACGCTACGCTAACCCGACCTACGCCTGGTCAACGACGTGTGGAGCATCGCAAGTGGCGTTGGCGGTGATGAGCGTGGATGGACTACGTCGCGGTATAACATTGCCTACAGAACACGAACCAGTGGGGAGAATGACCGTCATGTTGCATCGCCTACGACCCTCTTGTGCGCTGGTTTTTGGTTTGTGGCTGGCCGCGCTGGCGGGCGCAACCCACGCGGCCGACGCCGGGCAAAAAGGCCTGTTGTGGAAAATCGAACGCGACGGCGCAAAACCGAGTTTTCTGTTCGGCACCATGCATTCCGAAGACGCGCGCGTGTTGAAAGTCGCGCCCGAAGTGCAACGCGTGTTCGACGCCAGCGCGAGCTTCAGTATGGAAGTGGTGCTCAATCCCCAGGCGCTGCTCGAAACCGCGCAGGCGATGGTGTTCAGCGACGGTCGCGACTCAAAGACGGTGCTGGGCAGTGCGCTGTACAGCAAAGTCGTGCCGCTGATGGTGCAACACGGTGTGCCGGAAACGCTGTTGCCCACCTTTAAACCCTGGGCGATTTTTATGACCCTGAGCATGCCGCCGTCAACAACTGGCGTGTTTCTCGACTCCGCGTTATACGACGCGGCGCTTGCGCAGAAAAAAACCGTACACGGGTTGGAGACGGTGCAGGAACAGTTGAGCATTTTTGATCGTCTGACGGTGGCAGAACAAATCCAGTTGGTCGCCGATGCGGTGAAGCATTCCGGCGAACTCAAAACGGTGTTTGAAGAAATGATCGGGGTGTACCTCAAGCGCGACCTGGCCGGATTACAAGCACTCAACGATAAATACACGTCTTCCGACGATTCCAAACTGGAACAGAAACTGATGGCCGAACTGATCGACGCCCGCAATCTGCGCATGCTCGAACGTATGGCGCCGCGCCTGAAGGAAGGCAAAGCGTTTGTCGCGGTGGGCGCGTTGCACTTGCCGGGTGAGCATGGCTTATTGCGGTTACTGGAAAAGCAGGGGTACCGGGTAAGTGCCGTGTATTGAGGGATGTACCCGCACAAAAAAACCGGCGCGGCTGTGATTTTTTCAGGGCAGGCGGGGGATTTATTTGCCGCCCTGTTCTGCGCGTGCATACCAGCGCTTGGCGGTTTCCGGATTTTTCTCTACACCTTGGCCGTTGTCGTACAGCATGCCCAGCACCATTTGTGCGCCGGGCAGGTTCTGCTCCGCCGCGCGCAAAAACCACTGCGCCGCTTCGGCTTCGTTTTTAGCCACGCACTCGCCGTACAAGTACATGATGCCCAAGCCATGCTGTGCCAGTGGGTAGCCTTGTTCGGCAGAAGCGCGCATCCACTTGTAGGCGGCGGGTTCGTTCTTGACACGCCCCAGACCGTTTTGAAAAATGATGCCGACGCGGTACTGCGCTTCTGCGTTGCCGGTTTCGGCCCGCGGACTGAGCAGGCGCAGCGCCTGCGTGAAGTCCTTGCTTTCGAATGCCGCGATACCGCTGATTAAATCCAGATCTTGATCTTGGTCGGACATAACGCCTCGCTTTTACCGCACACTGTGCGTAAGTTGACCCAGGTTGAACATGGCTGGCAGTCTAGCCGCAGATGCGGGCAGGAACCAAGAGCAGGAAACTTGGGGTTGCCCTTAATAATCGACGGGTGTAACGCACATGGCAATTCGCATTAAAACCAAATGGCATCGGACCAAACGCAAAGGCGCGCAAACCCCGGCGCCAAAAACGCTGCTCGAACTGGCCAGCGTGGTGGCGTTCAATTTGTGGAAAGTGGCGCAGGAACCGTTTCGCCGCATGGAAAAAGACGGCTTTCGATTCGCGCAAGATGTGCAGGTGACCGGGTTTATTACCGAGTTTATCGCCTACCTGTCGCACAGTGTTGACCGCCTGCTGTACACGCGCGTGAGTGATGTCGAGCGCGCAGAATTCATGAACGCGCTGGTGCAACATCTGGCGCAAACCATGGCCGAAAATCAGCAGCAGTTGTTCGGGGCGGGAGATTACCGGGCGCCATTTATTGACACCATCAATGAGCGCTTCGATCAATATGCCGAATGTGCATTTTCCAACGATACCGGCCCGAGCTATGAATTCACCCGACTGCTCGGGCAAAAAATTTCCGACATCATGACCGCCAGTGACGACCGCTGGGTGCTGGAGC
>JANOOV010000539.1:0-6536 GCA_031421535.1 Gammaproteobacteria bacterium | reverse complement strand
CGCGTAGCGCTACCTGACAGCAATACACGGTAAACCAATGCGCATTCACCTCATTGCCGTCGGTCAACGCATGCCCGCGTGGGTCGCGCAGGGCTACGACGAATTCGCCAAGCGGTTGCCGCACGAATGCAGCCTGCAACTAGTGGAAATCGCTGCGCAGAAGCGCGGCAAAAATGTCGACGTGCAGCAGGTGCTGCACAAAGAGGGCGAGAAAATTCTCGCAGCGATTCCCAAAGGTGCACGGGTGCTGGCGCTGGATGTGCTGGGTAAAGCTTGGAATACCGACGAGCTGGCGCACGAGCTTGACAGTTGGTTGCACGGCGGCAGCGATGTCGCATTGCTGATCGGTGGTCCGGAAGGTCTGGACGCCCGCTGTATCGAGCGCGCGTCGCAACGCTGGTCATTGTCGCGACTGACGTTGCCGCATCCGCTGGTGCGCGTGGTGTTGGCGGAGCAGTTGTACCGCGCGTGGACGATCCTGAAAAACCATCCCTATCATCGCGGCGGATAAGTCATGTTGCCATCGCCCACCCAGATCATCCTTGCCTCTGCCTCCCCGCGTCGACGTGAATTGCTGCAACAAATCGGCGTGCAGTTTCGGGTTACCGTGTCGGACTGCGAAGAAACCCCCGCGCCGGGTGAAGCCGCTGAGGATTACGTCCGTCGCGTGGCCTTGGCCAAGGCGCGTGCGGTATGGCAGCGACTGCCGTTGCACGAGCGATGTCCGGTGCTGGGTGCCGACACCGAAGTGGTTCTGGACGGCGAAATTCTGGGCAAGCCCGCCGACCGTAACGCGGGACTCGCGATGCTCGAACGCCTGTCGGGGCGCACGCATGAAGTGCTGAGCGCGGCGGCCTTGGTGTATGGTGACGTTGAGTCGTTGCGTGTGAGCCGCAGCGTGGTCGGCTTTCGTCTCACCACTCAACAGGAGCGCGAAGCCTACTGGAATAGCGGCGAGCCGACCGGCAAAGCGGGCGGTTACGCGGTGCAGGGCTTGGGTGCGGTGTTCATCAATAGACTCGACGGCAGCTATTCCGGCGTGATGGGTCTGCCGCTATTTGAAACAGCGGAGTTATTGCGCGAGTTTGGAATTGACGTGCTCAACGCTGCACAGAATACGGGAAAGAAATGAGCGAAGAAATCCTGATCAACGTCACCCCGCGCGAAACGCGCGTCGCCGTACTGGAAAATGGCGTGCTGCAGGAAATCTACGTCGAGCGCGCCAGCCGCCTGGGTTTGGTCAGTAACATTTACAAAGGCAAAGTGGTGCGTGTGTTGCCGGGCATGCAGGCGGCGTTTATCGATATCGGGCTGGAGCGCGCGGCATTTTTGCACGCGTCCGACATTCTGGTGCCGGAACAGGCACAGACCGAGGTGCCAGGTGAAGATAAGCCACCGCCACGTGGCGAACACAAGCCGATCACCGAACTGGTGCATGAAGGCCAAAGCATCATGGTGCAGGTGGTCAAAGATCCGCTCGGCTCTAAAGGCGCACGCCTGACTACGGAAATTTCAATCCCGGCGCGCTTTCTGGTGTTGATGCCGGAGTTAACCCACATCGGCGTGTCGCAAAAAATTGACAGCGAAGTGGAGCGCCAGCGGTTGAAGGATTTGCTGACCAAGTACGCGCCGCAATTTCCGCAAGCCGGGTACATCGTGCGCACCGTCGGTGAAGGCGCGCTGGAAGAGGCGTTTTACGCCGACATGGCGTTTTTGCACAAAATCTGGGCTTCGATTCAAGAGCGCGCACGCACCGAAGCGTCCGGCACGCTGATCCACGAAGACCTGCGCCTGGCGATGCGCACGATGCGCGACATGGTCGGGGGCGAGGTGGAGAAAGTGCGCATCGATTCGCGCGAGACATTTCAGAAGGTGGTGAAGTTTGCGACCCGCTTCATTCCCGAACTGGTGCCGCGTATTGAACATTATCCGGGTGAGCGGCCGATCTTTGATCTGTACGGCGTGGAAGACGAAATCCAGAAATCGCTCGAACGCAAAGTGCAGCTCAAGTCCGGCGGTTATTTGATTATCGACCAGACCGAAGCAATGACCACCATCGACGTCAACACCGGCGCCTTTGTCGGCAGCCGCAACCTCGAAGAAACGATTTTCAAAACCAATCTGGAAGCCGCGCAGTCCATCGTGCGGCAACTGCGGCTGCGCAATCTGGGCGGCATCATCATCATCGACTTTATCGACATGCAGGATATCGAGCACCGCCGCCAGGTGCTGCGCGCGCTGGAAAAGAAGCTTGAAAAAGATCACGCCAAGAGTCAGATCAGCGAGGTGTCGAATCTCGGGCTGGTGCAGATGACGCGCAAGCGCACGCGCGAAAGTCTGGCGCATATCCTGTGCGAAGTATGTCCGACCTGTCAGGGACGCGGCTCGATTAAAACCGCCGAGACCATTTGCTACGAGATTTTCCGTGAAATCCTGCGCGAGGCGCGCCAGTACGAAGCGCAACGTTTTCTGGTGCTGGCATCGCAGGAAGTTGCGGATCGCATGCTCGACGAAGAATCCGCCAGCGTCGCTGAGCTTGAAACCTTCATTGGCAAATCGGTCACGTTCCAAGTCGAGACGCAGTACGCGCAGGAACAGTTTGACGTAGTATTATTATAGCGTTTGGGTTTCGGGTGGTTTCGGGTGATGGGCTGAGGGCAGCGTCGTAGTCGCCACGACGATTTTTGCCAGGATGATTACCGCAATGAAGCGAGCCTTTCGCATTCTCGGGTGTACTGTGGGCTACACCCTGGTCGTTTTTCTCGTTGTTTCCGCTACGGCGCTAACAGCGGCACGCTGGTTGTTGCCGCAAGCGCATCAATACACTCAACGGATGGAACAACTGCTCAGCGCAAGCTTGCAGACGCCGGTGCGCATCGGGCATCTGGATGCCGACTGGCATCGGTTCGGGCCGCAATTGATACTGAAAGATGTGCGCATTCTGGATGCGCGTGGCGCACAGGAGGTCAGTCGCTTTGCGCTGGCGCGTTTGAATTTTGACCTGTGGTCGCTGCTGCGTTATGGGCGCTTGGGACTGAGCGGCGTTACGGTTTCCGGTGTGCAGTTGGTGATCGAACGCTTGCCGGAGGGCAATTTACGCATCGCCGGATTGGGTAACGCAGCGGCAGACGGCGCGAGCTTTGATACGGCATGGGCGGAACACTGGTTATCCGGGCAGTTACAATGGCAGATTGAAGACAGTTCCGTGGACTGGCGCGATCTGCGCAGCGACGCGGCAGTGCTGCACTTTACCCATGTCAACCTGCGGCTGCGCAATGCAGCGCAGCGCCACCGGATTGAAGGCAGCATGTCTTTACCCCAGGATCTCGGCGCGCAAGTCGCGTTTGCCGTCGATGTCGCGGGCGACCCGCTGCAACCACAAACCTGGACCGGCACCTCCTACGTCGGCGGCAAGCACATCGACCTTGCAGGCGTCGCACGACAGTGGAGCGGCAGGTTCGCTTTTCCGGTAACCACCGGCATCGCGGATGCGCAACTATGGGGACGCTGGGAGCACGGCCTGAGCCAGTTGACGGGCGAGATTGCCGGGCGCCAGATTGTTTTCGACACTGACCAAACCAAAGCCGCGACCTTCGCACAACTTGAAACACAGCTACGCTGGCAACGGCGCGACGCGGGCTGGGTGCTGAGCCTGAATCGTCTGGTGGTTAATCGCGACGGCCGCGTGTGGCCGGATGCGCGCGCCCGGATCAGCTATGACCACACCGACACCACGGCAGCGCCGAACATCGATACACAATTCAGCTTCCTGCGCGTAGAAGACATGACTGCCGTCAGTGCCGCGTTGCCGCAATTCGACGGGCCGTGGCGTGAATACATTACGCAGGCGCAGCCGCGTGGTGATGCGCGCGACGTGGAGATTAACCTGCACGCCGGAGCGACGCAGATGCATTATCAATTGCACGCCGACGTTCTGGGCCTCGCGGTCTTGCCGTGGAAGAGCTTGCCGGGTTTCAGCGGAGTGACCGGGTTGCTGATTGCGGATGAACGCTCCGGCACGTTGGATCTGGGTACGCCCGGCGCAACGCTGGATCTTCCCAAAGTGTTTCGCGGCCCCTTGCCCTTGGGTGCGGTGCAAGGCCGTGTTGACTGGAGCCACGATGGCAGCGGCGCATGGCGTGTCGCCAGCGACGAGCTGAGCGTGCGCAGTATTGATGCCGAAGTGCATGCCAGCGTGGAAGTCAGTGCGCCGGATGCGCAAACCGCACCGTACCTCGACCTGGTCGCGACATTTAAGGACGGCGATGCCCATCACACCTCGCGCTATTTACCGACCACCATCATGTCGCCCGCCGTGGTGGCGTGGGTGGACCGTGCCGTCAAGGAAGGCCAGGTGACGCAGGGAGGGGTGGTGGTGCATGGCCGCATTGACCAATTTCCGTTCGTGCAAGGCGAAGGCCGCTTCGAAGTGCGCGGCAATATCCAGGGCGGGATCCTGGATTATTTACCCGAATGGCCGCGTATTGACAATATCGACGCGGAGTTGGTGTTCAGCGGCAGCAGCATGGAAGTGCACGGTCATTCCGCGCAAATTTTGAATTCCAATGTATCCGGTGTGTTCGCGACGATTCCGGACATGGCGTCGAAGTACGCCATTTTAGCTATTTCGGGCGATGTCAAAGGCGAAACCCGCGACCCACTGGCATTTTTACAGATCGCACCGCCGCTGCGCGAGATGATCGGCCGCGACCTGGCCGATGTGCAGGTCGAGGGGCGCAGCGAATTGCACCTGGATCTGGCGGTGCCGTTGGGGTATGCCTTGCCTGACGATGTCAAGATCAGCGCCCATGTGCAGTTGCGCGACAACGCCTTGAGTCTGGGTCGTTGGGGCGAATTGCTCACGCGCGTGGGTGGCGCCTTGTGGATCGACAACGACGGCATTCGCGGCGACCGCATCAGCGCCCGCGTGCTGGACCAACCGGCGTCGCTGGAAATCCGCACCCTGCGCAGCACCGTCGGCGCGCACGTACAAATCAAGAGTCGCGGCATGCTGGCACCCAGCCGCTTGATGGCCCGCATCAACCCCGATTGGGGCGGCTATTTTCAAGGCGAGGGGCGCTGGCAGGCCAATCTAAAATTACCGCTGGGCAGCGACGGCGGCAACAACGCCAGGAAACTGCGCGTCGAGTCGCTTTGGGACAACGTTACGGTGCGCTTACCCGAGCCGCTGGCCAAACCCGCAGGTGAGCCTTTATACGTTGAAGTCAACGCCGACCTGACCGACACCGAGCAAAAGCTTTTTGTGCAATACGGCAATCGCGTGCATACCGCCATGCAGTTGGTGAACGAGCAGGACGTGGTGCGTATCCTGCGCGGTGAATTGCATTTTGGCGAAGGCAAGGCAGCGCTGCCCAAGCCGCCGGGCCTGCGTGTCAGCGGCAATCTGCAAAAATTTCCGCTCGACGCATGGCGGGCACTGATCGGCAATGTTGACTGGCTGGGCGGCAACAGCGCCGCAGCATCGTCACGCCTGCTCTATGATCTGGATGTGCACGCCAATCAATTACTGGCCTTCGGTCAGCCCTTGAGTGACGCACATGTCAAGATCGTGCGCGGCGCCAGAGAGTGGCGCGTCACGGTCATCAGCACCGACTTCTCCGGACGTATTCGCGTGCCGTTCGAGCTGGCACAGGCGCCGGTCACTATCGACCTGACGCATTGGCGCTATACGCCTAACGAAGCTGCAACGGTGTCGACATTTGATCCGCGCCAATTACCGGCCGTGGAACTCAAGGCCGACAAGTTTATGTATGGCAAGGTTGACTTCGGCCGCATGCAGCTGCGCGCGTCGAAATTTGCTTATGGCTGGCGCGTTGACACGCTGGAACTGAATGCGCCCGAGACCATGGTCAATGGATCAGGTGCCTGGACCTACGACGGCAAACAGCATCAGTCGCGTTTTGATCTGGACGTTATCAGCGAGGACATCGGTGTCACCATGAACACCTTCGGCTACGCCAATGGCATTGCCGACGGCACCGGGCGTATCAACGTTCAAGCCGCCTGGGCCGCGCCCCTGACCGACGTCGCGCTGGAAAAAATCGACGGCAATCTTACGTTGGATTTCAAGAAGGGTCGTATGTTGGAATTAAATCCCGGCGCGGGCCGCTTGTTTGCGCTACTGTCGATTCAAGCCTTGCCTCGGCGCTTGTCGCTGGATTTTTCCGATCTGTTTTCCAAGGGTTTCGCCTTCGACGACATCAAGGGCGAGTTCCGCCTCGAGCACGGTCAGGCGTACACCAATAACCTGGCGATGAACGGACCCGCCGCCAAAGTGCGGGCGACCGGGCGTGTCGGTCTGGCCGAGCGCGACTACGATCAGCGTGTGCATGTGATTCCCGATCTCACCGCCAGTGTGCCCGCGCTCACCGCGATTGCAGCGGCGTCGCCGCAAATCGGCGTGGCCGCCTATGTGTTAGGCAAAATATTTCAAACCCAGATCGACAACGCCGCCGGTGTTGACTACACCATCACCGGCAGTTGGGACAATCCGCAAATCGAGCGCATCACCGCCG